>NZ_JBXKJL010000139.1:0-14965 GCF_056994735.1 Geomonas sp. | reverse complement strand
ATAAAGTATCTTTAACAAATGTTTCTGGCTGCCGCTGCAAAGATATAGCCGGTATCTGAGAGAGCAGCTATGCAAGCGGGAGGTGGTTTTATGGCATCTTCGTGGGGGGGCGACCTCGGCGCGAATGTGGTCAAGGATGAGGGAACCAGGTTCAGGGTATGGGCTCCGAAGGCTGCAGCGGCATCGCTTCTCATAGTTTCGGGAAAAGCGATCGGTACGGTTGCCATGGAAAAGGAGGAACGGGGTTATTTCTCGGTCACCGTCACGGGCGTGGGCGACGGCGACCGCTATCTATATCAACTCGATGATCAACCCGCACGTCCTGACCCGGTTTCCCGCTTCCAGCCGGACGGAGTTGCCGAGCCGTCGCAGGTGGTCGACCCGCAGCTCTTCACCTGGCAGGATGAAGGGTGGTGCGGCATCCCGCTGGAACAGTACCGGATCTACGAGCTCCATGTAGGCACCTTCACCAGGGAGGGGACCTTCGAGGCGGTGATCCAGTTTCTGGACTACCTCCTGGAGCTGGGGATCAGCGCGGTGGAGATCATGCCGGTGTCCCAGTGTCCCGGGGACCGCAACTGGGGTTACGACGGCGTGCACCACTTCGCCCCCCAAAACACCTATGGCGGCCCGGACGGCATGAAGAGGCTCATTGACGCCTGTCACCGCAAGGGGCTCGCGGTGATCCTGGACGTCGTCTACAACCATTTCGGTCCGGAAGGAAACCACAACGGCGAGTTCGGGCACTACTTCACCGACAAGTACCGGACGCCGTGGGGCGGGGCCATCAACTTCGACGGCCCCTACAGCGATCATGTGCTTGAATTCTTCATGTGCAACGCCATGTACTGGATCCACGAGTTCCACATCGACGCCCTGCGGCTGGACGCGGTCGATTGGATTTTCGACCAGACCCCGAAGCATTTCCTGCAGCGGCTTTCCGAGGCCGTGAGCTGCCATCGCGAGAAGTACGGCAGGCTGGTCTATCTCTTCGCCGAGAATGACACCAACGATGCACGGCTGATAAATCCTCCAGCGATAGGAGGATACGGCATCGATGCCCAGTGGTGCGACAACTTTCACCATGCGCTGCGCACCCTCATTACCGGCGAGACGACCGGATACTATGAGGATTTCGGTCAGTTCGGCCAGATGGTCAAGGCCTACCAGGAAGGTTTCGTATTCACCGGCGAGTATTCCCGCTATCGCAAGCGCCGCTACGGCGGAGAAGCCAAGGGGCGCGCCACCTCGCAGTTCGTAGTCTTCACCCAAAACCACGATCAGGTGGGCAACCGCAGGTGCGGCGACCGCCTGAGTGCCAGCCAGCCGCTGGAGAAACTCCTTCTGGCCGCAGGGGTAATGATCCTTTCCCCCTACATCCCACTCCTGTTCATGGGGGAGGAGTACGGGGAAAGGGCTCCCTTCCATTATTTCATCAGCCACTCGGACAAAGAGCTCATCGAGGCGGTGCGCAGGGGGAAGCACGAGGAGCACGCCTCGGGGATCTGCGAGGGAGAGATCCCCGATCCCGCTGCCGAGGCGACCTTCTACGAGTGCAAGCTCGACCTGACCGTGAAAAGGGAGGGGGAGCAGGCTCTGATCCTCGAGTTTTACCGGAAACTGCTGGCCCTGCGCTGCAAGCTGCCGGCCCTGCAGGTAACCGAGCGGGACAAGATCGAGGTGATCGGCATGCAGCCGCAAAAGACCCTGGTGATCCGGAGGCAGTCGGGAACCAGCGGGGTGGTCTGCCTGTTCAGTTTCAGCAACATGCATGAGGAGGCGGTACTCACCCTGCCGCAGGGGAGATGGGAGAAGGTGCTCGACTCCGCCTCACCGCACTGGCGAGGATCGGGTGAATCGGCTCCGGGAGAGATCGCGGTGGCCGAGGCGGGAGCCGGGAATTCGCTAACTATCAGTCCGTTCAGCGTGCTGGTCTACGCCGGCAACAACATAGGAGGATGACATGGAGCAATCTCAGCAACGCTACGTCTGCGTGCACGGTCATTTCTACCAGCCGCCGCGCGAGAACCCCTGGCTGGAGGCCGTCGAAATCCAGGATTCGGCTTTCCCCTACCATGACTGGAACGAGCGCATAACGGCGGAGTGCTACGCCTCCAACGCCGCGTCCCGCATCCTCGACGGGGAGCAGAGGGTCATGGATATCACCAGCAACTACGCCAAGATGAGCTTCAACTTCGGGCCGACGGTGCTTTCCTGGATGACGATCTTCGTTCCGGAGGTGTACCAGGCGATTCTGGACGCCGACAAGCAGAGCATGGAGTGGCGCTCAGGTCACGGCGCGGCGATCGCCCAGGTCTACAACCACATGATCATGCCCCTGGCCAATCCCAGGGACAAGCGCACCCAGGTGATCTGGGGGATCAAGGACTTCGAGTCGCGCTTTCAGCGCTATCCCGAGGGGATGTGGCTTGCCGAGACCGCGGTGGACCTGGAAACGCTCGATATCCTGGCGGAGCAGGGAATAAAGTACACGATCCTGGCCCCTCACCAGGCGGCGCGTTTCAGGAAGCTGGGGGAGGAAGAGTGGACGGAGGGGGAGATCGACCCGACCAGGGCCTACCTTTGCCAGCTGCAGTCGGGCCGCAGCATCACCATCTTCTTCTACGACGGACCGATCGCCCGGGCGGTCGCCTTCGAGAATCTGTTAAGCAGCGGCGAGGCTCTCTCCGACCGGCTGATGGGTGGCATGTCCGATGACAGGGATTGGCCGCAGCTGATGCACATAGCGACGGACGGCGAGACCTACGGCCACCACCAGAAATTCGGGGACATGGCCCTCGCCGCGGCCTTCAACCAGATCGAGACCGGCAGCCTCGCCCGCGTCACCAATTACGGCGAATACCTTGAGCTCTACCCGCCAGCTTACGAGGCCCAGATAGTGGAGCGGACTTCCTGGAGCTGCGCCCACGGGGTCGAGCGCTGGAACAGCGACTGCGGCTGCAACTCCGGGGGCTATCCCGACTGGAACCAGCAGTGGCGCGGGCCTTTGCGCGCGGCGCTGGACTGGCTGAGGGACCGCGTGGCGCAAGGGTTCGAGCGCAAGGGGCGGGAGTTCTTCAAGGACCCCTGGCAGGCGAGGGACGCCTACATCGAGGTCATCCTGCACCGCGGGATGGAACAGTCCGAGAAATTCCTGGCCGTACACGCCTCGCGCGACCTGACCTCGGACGAGAAGATCAGCGCCCTGAAGCTCCTGGAGATGCAGCGCCACGCCATGCTGATGTACACGAGCTGTGGCTGGTTCTTCGACGAGCTCTCAGGACTGGAGACCGTACAGGTGATCGACTACGCGAGCCGCACCCTGCAGCTTTCGGAAGGCTTGATGGAAGAGGGGCTCGAGAAGGCATTCCTGGACAGGCTCAAAGAGGCCAGGAGCAACGTGCCGCAGAATCAGGACGGGGCCTGGATCTACCGGAACTTCGTGATCCCGACCCGGCTCGACCTGGTCAAGGTCGGGGCCCACTACGCCTTCAGCTCCCTTTACGAGGAGTACGAGGATCACTCCCAGATCTACTGCTACGCCGTCGCGAAGGAGGATTACACGAAAATGTCCGCCCCCGACGCCACCATGGCCATGGGGCGCATACACGTGGCCTCCGAGATCATCGAGGAGGCCACCTGCCTCACCTTCTGCGTGGTCCGGCTCGGGAGCCACGACTTCAAGGGGGGGGTCGCCAATATCTGCGACGCGGGTGACTACGGAGCCATGAAGGAGGAGATGAGAGCCGCCTTCGACAAGGGACTTTACACCGAGCTCATCTCCCTGATGGACAAGCACTTCGGTACCCACAGCTACTCCCTGGCCAACCTCTTCCGCGACGAGCAGCGCAAGATCCTCAACCTGATCTTCGACAAGACCAGGGAGGAAAGCCTGGCAGGCTACCAGACCATGTTCGAGAAGAGCAGGCCCCTGATGGAGTTCGTCCAGGAGAGCGGCATGCCGGTGCCGCCGCTTTTCATCATCGCGGCGCAACCGGCCCTCATCGCCGCCCTGAAGACCGAACTCACCCGGGAGGAGATCGACAGCGAGGCGGTGCAAAGAATCATCGCCCAGATCAAGAAATGGCAGGTGGCCACGGAGTCGACGGACACCGAATACTTCCTGAGACGCCATGCCGAATCGCTCACCCGTGCCCTGGCTAGTGAGCCGTCAGACCTGAAGCTCATGGCCAGGATCCAGAAGTACATGGACCTCCTGTATGAGATCCCCGTCAACATCGTCCTCTGGCAGGTGCAAAACGACTACTACATGCTGGCCAAAACGACCTACCGCGACTATCTCGAAAAGTCGCGCGGCGGCGACGAGGGGGCTGGGATCTGGCTGGAGGCCTTCAGAAAGCTGGGCGAGACCTTCCGCTTCAACCTCGGGGCGGTACTGGCTGAAGGTTAGACCGGGGGGAAACATGGCTCAGGAAGCCTTGCCGAGCGCCAGGATACCGTCTGCCACCTACCGGCTCCAGTTCAACTCGCAGTTCACCTTCAAGGACGCGAGGGAGATCGTCGGCTACCTCAACGAACTGGGGATCAGCGACATCTATGCCTCCTCCTACCTGGCGGCCAAAGAAGAGAGCGTGCACGGCTACGATGTGGTCAACCAGACCATCCTCAACCGCGAGATCGGAGACGAGGGGAGCTATCAATCGCTGATTGACGAACTGCAACGCTTCGGCATGGGGCATATCCTCGACTTCGTGCCCAACCACATGTGTATCCAGAGCGCCGAGAACGTCTGGTGGATGGACGTGCTGGAAAATGGGGAGAGTTCCCCCTACGCGCACTTCTTCGACATCGAATGGGCCCCGGTGAAGAAGGAACTGAAGGGCAAGGTCCTCCTCCCCTTCCTGGGGGACCAGTACGGGAAAGTCCTGGAGAAGGGCGACCTGCACCTGGTTTTCAGGGACGGAGCCTTCTTCATCGATTTCCCCGGTCTTCAGATCCCGGTCGAGCCCAAGAGCTACCTGCAGATCCTCGGGCACCGCAGCGACTCGCTGAACGAGCGGTTCACCCAGGAGGACCCGCCCCTGCTCGAGCTTTTGAGCATCATGACCGCCCTGCAGCACCTCCCACCTCACTTCGAGCAGGACCCGGAAAGGCAGGGGGAGCGCCACCGCGAGAAGGAAATCATCAAGAAGCGCCTGGCCGCCCTCTGTAACGAAAGCCCCGACATCGCCGTCTTCATCGACCAAAACGTCACCATCTTCAACGGCACCCAGGGGGACCCCAGGAGCTTCGACCTGCTGGACAACCTGCTGCGCTACCAGGTCTACCGCCTTTCTTACTGGAGAGTTGCCACCGAGGAGATCAACTACCGCAGGTTCTTCGATGTCAACAGCCTGGCAGCCATCAGGATGGAGGACCCCGCCGTCTTCGATCTAACCCACCAGCTCCTCTTCCGGCTGATCAGGGAGGGGAAGGTCACCGGGGTCAGGATCGACCATGTGGATGGACTGTACGACCCTCTCGGGTACCTCCAGAAGCTCCAGCAGAGCTGTTACCTGCAGCTGCGCCAGGGCCGCGAGGGATCGACCCCGCCGGAGAACCCGGAGGAGAAGGAGAGAGTGCTGGAAAGCTGGTGCCGGGAGTACCGGCGCATCCTGGAAAACGACCCTGCCTACAGGCCCTTCTATACGGTGGTGGAGAAGATCCTCCTGAAAGGCGAGCAGCTCCCGGAGCAGTGGCCGGTCTTCGGCACCACCGGCTATGAATTCATGAATGCGGTGAACGGCATCTTCGTGGACACGGAAAACGGCAAGGTCTTCGACCGGATCTACAACCGCCTGGTGGGGCTGGTGGCGGACTTCGCCGAGGTGGTTTACGAGAAGAAGAAGCTGGTGATGCAGGTTTCCATGTCCGGGGAGGGGAACATGCTGGCGCACCAGCTGAACACCCTCTCCGAGGAAGACCGGCTGACCCGCGACTTCACCCTGAACAGCCTGGCCCTCGCCATCGGCGAGGTCATCGCCTGTTTCCCGGTCTACCGCACCTACGCCAATTCCGCCTCGGTCAGGGACAGGGACGTGCAGTATATCGAGGCCGCGGTCTCGAAGGCCAAGAGGAAGAACCCGGCGGTCAATGCCTCCATCTTCGACTTCGTGCGGGACGTGCTGCTGCTCAAGTCCCCCGTGCACGCCAAGGAGAGCGACCGCTTGGCCTGGCTTAACTTCGCCATGCGCTTTCAGCAGATCACCGGGCCGGTGACTGCGAAGGGTCTGGAGGATACCGCCTTCTACGTCTATAACCGGCTGGTCTCGTTGAACGAGGTGGGGGGGATGCCGGGGAGGTTCGGGACCACCTGCGAAGCCTTTCATGGACAGAACCTGGACCGGCTCAAGACCTTCCCGCACGGGATGATAGCCACCGCCACCCATGACTCCAAGCGCGGCGAAGACGTCCGTACCAGGATCGACGCCGTCTCCGAGATGCCCGAGCTCTGGCAGAAGGCGGTGGCCAGGTGGCGGCGGATGAACCGGAGCAAACGGGGGCTTCTGGAAGGTCAGACCGTGCCGGACAGAAACGAGGAGTACCTCTTCTACCAGATCCTCATCGGGGCCTGGCCGGCTCAGGAGACAGACCGGGAGGGCTTCGAGAGGTTCCGCAGCCGGATCAGGGATTACATGGTCAAGGCCATCAGGGAGGCCAAGGTCAACACCAGCTGGGTGAGCCCCAATGGGCCGTACGAGGAGGCGGTGATCTCCTTCGTGGATGAAATACTGTCGGATATGCCGGGGCACTCCTTCCTGCGCGAGTTCCTTCATGTCCAGAAGCGCATCGCCCGCTGCGGCATGTTCAGCTCGTTGTCGCAGGTGCTTCTCAAGATGACCTCTCCGGGCATGCCGGACTTTTACCAGGGGAGCGAGCTCTGGGAGCTGTCGCTGGTCGATCCGGACAACCGGCATCCGGTGGATTACGGGATCAGGAAGGAAATCCTAGCGGCGGTCAAGGCGCGGGAGTCCGAGATCGGCGCCAAGGCCCTCTTCAGCGAACTCCTTGAGCGGAGCGAGGACGGGCGGATAAAGCTCTACCTCATCTACCGGGTCCTCAACTATCGCCGTGCCAACCGCCAGCTCTTCGACGAAGCGGATTACCACCCGCTGGAGGTGAAGGGCACAAGGTCCCGCCATCTTTGCACCTTCTCACGCGGCGCCAACGGCAGGAGCCTGATAGTCGTCGCACCCCGCCTGGTGGCGACCCTGGCGTCGGAGAAGGAAGGGGCGCCCATGGGGCAAGAGGTATGGGGGGATACGGTGATCATGCTGCCCGAGGGGGGGGCGCGCCGCTTCCGGAACATCATCAATGACGAAGAGGTGGATGCGGTGGAGCACGGGGGGGAGTGGGGGCTGCAGGTAGGCCAGCTCCTCTCGTCGGCACCGGTGGCGCTCCTCTCCCCCACCCCCTGACTCCCTCCCGCGAGGGGAGGGGGGACCGAATCTCCCCCCTTGAAAGGGGGGATTTGGGGCTGCAACCGAAGACGGCAAGACCAGCTTGAGCCGGCAGCTGGCAGTTAATGGCACCTTCCCCCCTTGAGGAGAGGGAGGGGTACCCACCTTCGAGAGGTCACTGCATGGACGGGAGATCGCGGATAACGATAGAAGGTGTCAGCCCCATCGTCGATTGCGGCCGCTACCCGGTGAAGCGGGTCGCCGGCGACGAGATGGTGGTCGAGGCCGATATCTTCGGGGACGGTCATGACGAAGTCGCCGCAGTGCTCCTCTTCCGCCGCCAGGATGAAGAGGCGTGGCAGGAGACCGTCATGCAGCGACTGGACAACGACCGCTGGCGGGGCTCGTTCCTGCTGGTCGAGCCAGGCATCTATCTCTACACCCTCCTCGGCTGGGTCGATCACTTCCGCACCTGGCAGAAGGACCTGCACAAGAGATACGAGGCCGGGCAGGACATATCTGTCGACCTCCAGATCGGGGTGCATCTCATCGCGCAGGCCGCCAAGGAAGCTACCGGCGCCGATGCCGCGAGACTGAAGCTGGTCGGCTCGGCCCTGGCCAAGGAGCCGAACCACCAGCAGGCGATCACACTGGGCCTCGACAAGGAGCTTGCCGACCTGATCAGCGCCTGCTGCGCCAGGGGGCTGGCCACCAGGTACCCCCAGGAACTCTCGGTGCGGGTAGACCGGAAGCGGGCGCTCTTCAGCAGCTGGTACGAACTCTTTCCCCGCTCCTGTGACGGCCAGGAGAGGCACGGCACCCTCAGGGACTGCATCAATCTCTTGCCGGAGATCGAGGAGATGGGCTTCGATGTCCTCTACCTGCCGCCGGTCCACCCCATCGGCGACTCCAAGAGGAAAGGGAGGAGGAATGCCGTGACGGCCGAGCCGGGCGACCCGGGGAGCCCGTGGGCCATCGGCTCCTCCACGGGTGGCCACAAATCGGTGCATCCGGAACTCGGGACGCTGGAGGATTTCGAGGCCCTGGTGCAGGAGGGACGTAGCCGCGGCATCGAGATCGCCCTCGACATCGCCTTCCAGTGCTCCCCCGACCACCCCTACCTGAAAGAGCACCCCGAATGGTTCCGCTGGAGACCGGACGGCACGGTCCAGTACGCCGAGAACCCGCCCAAGAAATACCAGGACATCGTCCCCTTCAACTTCGAGACCGACCACTGGGAAGAACTCTGGGAAGAGTTGAAGAGCGTGATCTTCTTCTGGATGGACCAGGGGATCCGCATCTTCAGGATCGACAACCCGCACACCAAGCCCTTCCCCTTCTGGGAGTGGGTGATCGGGCAGGCCAAGGATAAATCAGCCGAGGTGATCTTTCTCGCCGAAGCCTTCACCAGGCCGAAGATCATGTACCGCCTGGCCAAGCTCGGCTTCACCCAGTCGTACACCTACTTCACCTGGAGAAACAGCAAGGAGGAGCTGACCGGCTACCTGAACGAACTGACCCGCAGCGAGGTCAAGGAGTACATGCGCCCGAACTTCTGGCCCAATACCCCCGACATCCTGCCGGAGTTCCTCCAGTACGGCGGCCGGTCCTCCTTCATGATCCGGGTGGCCCTGGCAGCAACACTCTCCTCCAATTACGGCATCTACGGACCACCGTACGAGCTGTGCGTGGGCCAGGCGGAGCCGGGGACCGAAGAGTACCTGCACGCCGAGAAGTACCAGATCACCAGCTGGGACCGTAACAGCCCCGGCAACCTGAACGGGTTCATCTCCACCCTGAACCGCATCCGCAAGGACAATGACGCGCTGCAGGTCACGGACAACATCGAGTTCTACGAGACCGACAACGAGAACGTCCTCTACTTCGGGAAGATCACGCCGGACAAGAAGAGCACCGTGCTGGTGGCGGTGAACCTCGATCCCTTCCGCCATCACAGCGCCAAGGTGCGTATCCCGCTCTCCCTTTTCGGGATCGAGCCGGTCCAGTCCTACCTGGTGGACGACCTGGTGAACGGCGACAAGTACATCTGGCAGGGGGAGTGGAACAGCATCGAGTTCGACCCTGAAAACGTACCGGTCAGGATTTTCCGTATCCGGACCTGGCTGCGCAGAGAGGCGAATTTCGACTATTACCTGTAGTGGTGCCGTTGGAGCGGCCGCCTCCACGGGGATCGAAACCGGATCCTGGCAGGCCCCTCCCCCTCCGGGGGCGGGAACGACAGCTGGACATCGTGTTAGCGGAGGCGACCCCATGCCTTGGAGAAGCGAGAAAAACCCGCTCTGGTTCAAAGAAGCCGTCATCTACGAGGTCCACATCAGGAGCTTTTGCGACAGCAATGGCGACGGCATCGGCGACTTCCGCGGCCTCCTCCACAAGCTCCCCTACCTGCGGGATCTCGGCGTCACCGCCATCTGGGTCCTCCCCTTCTATCCCTCTCCCCTCAAGGATGACGGTTACGACATAGCCGACTACCGGAGCATCCATCCCGACTACGGGACGCTGCGTGACTTCCAGGACTTCCTGCGCGGCGCTCACGCGCTGGGGATGAAGGTGATCACCGAGCTGGTTTTGAACCATACCTCTGACCAGCACCCCTGGTTCCAGAAATCACGTCGGGCCAAGCCGGGCTCACCCTGGCGCGACTTCTACGTCTGGAGCGACTCCCCCGATAAATACCTCGACGCCCGCATCATCTTCAAGGATTTCGAGACCTCCAACTGGTCCCGCGATCCTATCGCCAAGAGCTACTACTGGCACCGCTTCTATTCACACCAGCCGGACCTGAACTACGACAACCCGCGGGTCCACGAGGCCATGTTCCGGGTGATCGATTTCTGGCTGGGGATGGGGGTCGACGGCCTCAGGCTGGATGCCGTCCCGTACCTCTACGAGCGCGAAGGGACCAACTGCGAAAACCTTCCGGAGACCTACGAATTCCTCAAGAAGCTGCGTGCCTACATCGACACCAAGTACCCGAACCGGATGCTCCTGGCCGAGGCCAACCAGTGGCCGGAGGACGCCGCCTCCTATTTCGGTGGGGGGGCCGCCTGCCACATGGCCTTCCACTTCCCGCTGATGCCCCGCATGTTCATGGCGGTGCAGATGGAGGACTCCTTCCCGATCATCAACATCCTGCAGCAGACTCCGGTGATCCCACCGCTGTGCCAGTGGGCGATGTTCCTCAGGAACCACGACGAGCTGACCCTGGAGATGGTCACCGACGAGGAGCGTGACTACATGTACCGCGTCTACGCCAGGGATCCGAGAGCCCGCATCAACCTCGGGATCAGGCGGCGGCTGGCCCCGCTGATGGGCAACGACCGGCGAAAGATCGAGCTGATGAACGTGCTCCTGTTCTGCCTCGCCGGCACCCCGATCGTCTACTACGGCGACGAGATCGGCATGGGTGACAACTACTACCTCGGGGATCGAAACGGCGTCAGGACGCCCATGCAGTGGAGCCCCGATAGAAACGCCGGCTTCTCGGCCTGCAACCCGCAGAAGCTCTATCTGCCGGTCATCATCGACCCCGAGTACCACTACGAGGCGCTGAACGTGGAGCTCCACGCCAGCAACCCGTCATCGCTTTTGTGGTGGATGAAGCGCATCATCGATCTGCGCAAACGCTTCAAGGCCTTCAGCTATGGGGCCCTCGAGTTCGTTCCCCTGGAAAACCCCAAGGTCCTCGTCTTCCTGCGCAGCCATGAGAACGAGACCATCCTGGTCATGTGCAACCTCTCCCGCACCACGCAATTCGTGCAGATCAATCATCCGCGATTCATCGGGATGTACCTCGAGGACATGTTCAGCCGCAACCGCTTCCCCGCCATCAAGGACTCGCCTTACGTGGTGCTCCTTGGTCCCTACCAGTATCACCTGCTCCTCGTGACTGAGGGAGGCGAAAAAGTCAAGCCGCAGGAAGAGGGGGTACTTCCCGAGCTGCAGACGACCGGTACCTGGGAGAACGTCTTCCGCGGCCCGTCGGGGCAAAAGCTCGAGCAGTCGGTGCTTCCGGAGTACCTCAAGAAGTGCCGCTGGTTCCAGTCGAAGAGCCGGACCATCGTCAGGCTCGCCAGAAGCGACGCTTTCGAAATCCCCCTCGACAGCACCGCCGTCTTCCTCACCCTTGTGGAAGTGAGCTACAGCGAGGGTGCCGCTGAAACATACCTCCTGCCGCTGCACTTCCTGCCGGAGGAGGGGGGGACGGACCCGACGATGGAGTTCCCCGAGGCGGTCATCAGCCGCTTGAAGGTGGACGACAAGGCAGGCTTCCTCTATGACGGCCTGTACAACGCCCGTTTCCGGCAGGCCCTCCTGGATGTCATCGCGCGCAGGAAAGGGGTGCGCGGCGAAGGCAGCAGGCTGTACGGCCGCCCCGGCCCCGGCTTCTCGGCCATCCTGGGAGAAAAGCAGCTTCCCCTCGGCTCCCAGGTCGGGAGGGCGGAGCAGAGCAACAGCTCCGTGGTCTATGACCAGACCTTCTTCCTGAAGATCTATCGCCGCATGGAGGAGGGGATCCACCCCGAGCTGGAGATCGGGAGATTCCTCTCCGACCGGATAGGCTTTACCCACGTCGCTCCGCTGGCCGGCACCCTCGAATACCGCCGCAGCGGCATGGAGCCGGTATCGATGGCCCTGCTGCAGGGATTCGTCGCGAGCCAGGGCGATGCCTGGACCTTCACCTTGAGCGAGGTGAAGCAGTTCATCGATCGGGTGCTGGCCCACCGTGAGGAGACGAAGGATACCGCAGCGACCCCGGGGCCGGAAGGCGCCCCCGAGCTGGTGGAGATGATGACCGGCTTCTATCCCGAGATGGTGGCCCTCTTGGGGAGACGGACCGCCGAATTGCACCTGGCCCTGGCCTCGCGAAACGACGACCCGGCCTTCGCCCCCGAGCCCTTCTCACTTCTTTACCAACGCTCGGTCTATCAGTCGATGCGCACCGCAGCCAAGAAGGTCCTGGACCTGCTGCGCCGGAACCTGCCGAACGTCCCCGAGCAGCTGCGCGCCGAGGCCGAGGCGCTCCTGGGGCTGGAGCAGGATATCTATGCGGCATTCCAGAAGTTCATCGGGCACAAGTTCTCCGCCATGAAGACCAGGATCCACGGCGACTACCATCTGGCCCAGGTCCTCTATACCGGCAACGACTTCACCATCACCGATTTCGAAGGGGAGCCGGTGAAGTCGCTGAGCGAGCGCAGGATCAAGCAGTCTCCGCTGCGCGACGCCGCCGGAATGGCGCGCTCCTTCTACTACGCGGCCTACGCGGTCCTGATGCAGAGAACGCACGTGCGGGCGGAGGACATCCCCTATCTCCTCCCGTGGGCCCAGGCGTGGTACCGCTATCATGCGAAGACCTTCCTCACCTCCTACCTCAAGTGCGTTGCCGGAGCGCCGTTCATGCCGGTCGAGCAGGAGGAGGAAGAGACCATTCTCCACACCTTCATGCTGGACAAGGCCATCTACGAGCTGGGGTACGAGCTCAACAACCGTCCCGACTGGCTGTCTATCCCCCTGAGAGGCATTCTCGAGCTCCTCGCCGAGGAGAAGAAGAGGTCGAAACCGGAGGCGACCTGACGGTCCGGCCGGCGCCGCTTCTATTGCGCACGTCGGGTTCGCGCCCGGAAGGGCGCTCCTACAGGACCGGAACCGTACTTTCATGCCAAGGGTGGTGTCTCAGGGGCTCCCCCCTTTGACAAAGGGGGGGCGGGGGGGATTTGCCTTTGGAAGTTTCCTCTCTCTGCGACGAGGAACGAATCTGAAGCATCTAGAAACGGAGGACGTGATGAACCGGCTGAAACAGCTGTGGTTATTTTCGATCAGCGCCTTGCCGCCGTCGATCACACTTCTGCCTGCATCGGAACCTGAAAAGGAGAAGGACGCGATATAAATAAAGCCGGGGAAGCGCCCCGGCTCTCTTTATTGCGGTTTCCCGTACTGCCACCATGACGATTTCTGTTTCTGCTCCTCCCGCCTCTTCTCCTCTTTTGCTCCCTCGGCCTTTTCGCCAGGTTCCTTGCCTTCTTTGGAGGTGTGCTCGACTACGGCGTTTATCACCGCCCCTACTAGTATTATGAAGCCTGTGAAATAGAGCCAGAGAAGGAGGACGATGACGGCGCCGATGCTGCCGTAGGTTTTGTTGTAGGAGCCGAAGTTGTTGATGTAGTAGGAGAACGCCAGCGACATGATGAGCCAGGTCGGGATGGCGACGACCGCTCCGGGGCTGATCCACTTCCACTTCTGCTCCACGTCAGGGGTGAGGTAATAAACGGCGGCGATCGCGAGAATCAACAGGAAGAGGGTCACCGGTACCAGCATGATGTCCCAGCTGACTTTGAAGAGCATGCCGAAGTCAACCAGTTCGGCGATACTGTCACCGATCCTGGTCCCGAACATCAGAAGAGTCAAAGCCAGCAGGAAGAGGAGGGAGAGAGATACCACCAGGAACAGTGCTATCAGGCGCACCTTCCAGAACGGGCGTCCCTCCTTGACCTCATACAGTTTATTCATCGCATCGATGACAGAGATGATGGCGTTGGACGAAGACCACAGGGCGAGGAGGATACTGAAAGAGAGCAGACCCTGCTTCTTGTTCATAAACAGGGCCGCGATATTGTCCTTGATCAGGTTGAATACCTCGCCCGGCATCATGGTGGCGGCATTCGCGAGCAGGTAATCGAGTAAGTGAGGAACCGGAAGGACCCCCATGAGGGTGGTCAGGAAAAGCAAAAAGGGAAACATGGCGAAAAGGAAGTAATAAGCCATCGCCGCGGCGTGTTCGGAGCAGTCGTCGTCGACCACCTTCTTGTATACGCGCTTCCCCATGTCCAGATAGCTTGCGTCCCCCAAGTTGAAGAACCTGCGAAGAGAGAACATATCAGACTCCTGTGACCGCTCCTTCTGGCAGTCGTGGCACTAGCTACAAGCTCCTGCTCCTCTATCTCAGTACCGGAGAGTAACGCTCCAAGTCATTGATCTTCTGCGACAGACACCATTTTCCCACTGGGAGGTGCTTTGTCAAACAAGCCTTTCCCCGCGGACCAGCGACTGGAAGGTGAAATTTGGATCGAATAGAAGGAGTTGAAGAGAAAGGGGTAATTGACAACCCAGAGAAGGCAGATAGTATTGGTTGTGGCTAATGATTTTGGGTGGCGTAACATCAGGGATGAGGAAAATACTCTTATAAGGAGGCTCCACAGATGAAAAAAGTAACCAGCTGCATGATCGTTGCAGTGCTAGCCTTGCTGGTACTTGCCAGCATTGCTCAGGCCGGAGAAAGGGCGGGGGCATTCTCCATTTCCCCCTATGTGGGAGGCTTCGTCTATGACGACGATGACCAGAACGGTCAGGAGTCCTTGACCACCAACCGTCCCATCTATGGCCTGAGGATGGGCTATGACTTCACCGACCACTTCGCGGCCGAGCTGGTCGGAGCCTATGCGCGGGCGGAGCGCCGGGCGACCGATGTGCACTTCAACCACTGGAGTTACCACATGGACTTTTTGTGGAACTTCTTCCCGCGCTCGGCCTTCGTTCCCTACATC
>NZ_JBXKJL010000138.1:0-1899 GCF_056994735.1 Geomonas sp. | reverse complement strand
TGCCCGCTAAAAGCAAGGGCTCGACCAGAGCCGACACCTTGTCAGTGACAAATCCCTCCACATCCCAGCGCAACTCGACATTACTGCCACGATGGTAGATCACCCCTTCGTTGTTCTCCAGAAGGGGAGTCCCTTCCGTGCCGCTCTGGGTCAGCACGTTAGCGTCGCTGTCGGGACGCAGTTTGCCGCCGATGAAGCCGAACGCCGACTGTCCTCCTCGCACGTACACCCGCCGGTCGTAGCTGCGCGGCATGCCGTCCAGGTAGACATAGCGGAGCCTCGCCGCGGAGAGGAGGTCGTAATCGAAGACGGGCGCGCTGCCTGGCGTATCACGCAGCGCGGCCTCGCGGGGCAGCAACTCATGCAGGCGTTGCACCAGTTGCTCCGCAAGTTCCGGAACCTCGGCGTCGCCTCGTCCCAGGTTTTTCTCAGCTTCGAGCAGGAGGCGGGCTGTTTCCGCTTTCGAATAGGGTCTCACCCCCTTGACGTAAGTGTCGAGGAGGCCGAACCCGGCCAGCTTTTCCAGGTAGGAATAGATCGGACTGTCCAGGGGAATGTTGTTGGAGGCGAGCCCCCAGGCGGAGGCAGGGAGCGCCCAGAGGAAGAGGAGTACGACAATCGCCCGGAAATTCCTGGCGCGGGCAAGCTTGGTACATCTGTTCATTCAGTTGAATCCTATTCGAGCGCTGCAATAGACTGTGGTGCAGTGGCCTGGTTTACCCGCGCCCTCCCCTGCCAGCAGGCGCCTTTACGGGCAAGACCCTCTGAGCGGTTTGGCCAGGCATGCGTCAAGAAGCCTGGTCGGCATCAGCACGCCCCTTCCCTGAAAAAGACCACCTTGATGGTACGCAGGATGAGCTTCAGGTCGGTGGCGAGGCTCCAGGAGTCGATGTACTCAAGATCAAGTCGCACCACTTCGTCGAAATCGGTGACGGAGTTCCTGCCGCTGACCTGCCAAAGGCCCGTGATCCCGGGCTTCATGCAGATCCTCTTGCGTTGCCAGTTCGCATACTCCTGAACCTCGGCGGGAGTGGGGGGCCTGGTTCCGACCAGGCTCATCTCTCCCTTGAGGACATTCCAGAACTGCGGCAGCTCATCGAGGCTTGTCTTTCTCAGGAAAGCGCCCACACGGGTGACGCGGGGATCGTTCTTCATCTTGAAGATGGCCCCCTCCATCTCGTTTAGGTGCATGAGCTCCTTCTTGCGATCCTCCGCGTCGACGAACATAGAGCGGAACTTCCAGCAGGTGAAGGTCCTGCCATTCTCCCTCACGCGCATTTGGCCAAAGAAGAGCGGGCCCGGCGACTCAAGCTTGACCGCAATGGCGATGAACGGGAAGAGGCACGCGGAAAATGCCAAACCGACACAGGCGCCTGCGATATCCAAGCAGCGCTTGTAGAAGAGCTGGTCCGCGTCCACCGAGACGGAGCGGAAGGTTAAGAGCGGCACCTCGCCGTGCAGCATGCCCAGTTCCTTCTTCCCTTGGAAGCGGTAGTAGAGGTTCAGCACCGTCCTGGACGTGATTCCCATCTCGTCCAGCGCGGCGATGTGATCGCCGATTTCGAAGCGGGCTTCCTCCTTGGAGTCGCAGAAGATCACCTCGTCCACCGGGCGCGACTTGCAAATTTCCACGAGGTCGCTGAGGGGGCCGAGCACCGGGATGCCTTGCAGCGTGCGCCCTTCGTGCAGTTGATGCGTATGCACAACGCCTACGACATTGAGCCCCCACCACTTGTGGCGCCCAAGGATGTCAATGATCCTTTTCGCACTCTCGCCGGTCCCAACGAGCAGGATGTTGCGATAGTTGTACCCTTCGAGACGAAGCAGACTCAGGGCGATGCGCACCAGGAATTGTTCAGCGAGGAGCAGGAGAAAGGCGAGGAAGAGGAAGGCGGCAAA
>NZ_JBXKJL010000137.1:0-19649 GCF_056994735.1 Geomonas sp. | reverse complement strand
GCACAGGGCGCCCTGGCCCAGACGGTCCTTTTCGACAACGGGCATGGAGAGCGTTTTGCCATAGGGGGCGACGGCCCTCTCCAGCTGTCGGGTCTGGCCGAGATCGTGCGATCCTCCGGCTCCAACGTTGCCACACTGGAGGAACCGATCGCCGATGCCACCCTCGCCAAGGCCGATGCCCTGGTGCTCTCGGGGGCCTTCACTCCTTTGAAGCCCGAAGAGATCGAGGCGGTCGTCCGCTTCATGCAGAGGGGGGGCAAAGTCGCGGTCATGCTCCACATCGCTCCGCCGCTGGCCACCCTGCTCGATCGCCTGCAGATCAGCTACACCAACGGAGTGATACGGGAAAACGAGAACGTCATCGACAACGCTCCGCTGAACTTCCGTGTCAACCGACTGGGGAGCCATCCGGTGCTGCAGGGTCTGCAAGCCTTCAGCCTTTACGGCGTATGGGGCCTGATCAATCGCGACGGCAGCTCCCGGATCATAGCCTCCACCAGTCCCAACGCCTGGATAGACTTCTACAAGGACAATATCCAGAAGAAAGAGACCACGGCGTCTTTCGGAGTCCTCATCGCGGGCGATGTCGGCAAAGGCGGCTTCCTCATCTTCGGGGATGACGCCATCTTCCAGAACAAATTTCTCGACGAGAACAATCGGGCGCTGGCTGTGAACCTGGCAACCTGGCTCAAGTAGCAATCACCGTTCAATACCAAGGAGGGAAGAGAAAATGGCACAGGCACTGGAAATCTATAAATGTGAAATCTGCGGCAACATCGTCGAGCTATTCCATGTCGGTGGAGGCGAACTGGTCTGCTGCGGGACCGAGATGACCTTGCAGGAGGCGAACACCGTCGACGCCTCCAAGGAGAAGCACGTACCGGTGATCGAGAAGGGTGACGGTACCATCACCGTCAAGGTGGGAAGCGTCCCCCACCCGATGGAGACGGTGCATTACATCGAATGGATCGAGCTGATCGCGGATAACAAGGTCTACCGGGCCATGCTGAAGCCGGGCGATGCGCCGGAGGCCACCTTCGCGGTCACCGCCGACAAGGTGACTGCCCGCGAGTTCTGCACCCTGCATGGACATTGGGAAGCGTAGTCGCGGTGGGTCCGGGGCCACTAAAGGTAGCTAGGGCACCGTCCCCCCCTTCTCCCCGGAAAGGCGAATCCCCCCTGTCCCCCCTTTGACAAGGGGGGGACGGCAGGGCGCCTTGACATGAGGACGTTGGCTCCTTCGCATGGGGCTTCGCAGGGGGTGGGCTCCTTCGACATCAGGGTCCTTCAACTTGGGGACGCTGCGAGGTTGCCAACCGGGGCTTGGGAGCCAGGTGTAACAGGGATGTGATGGACCAGAATAAAAGGAGGGGACCGGCTTGCAACCGGTCCCCTCTTTTTTCGTTCATGCCCTCTTGATCAGGATGCTCTATCCTACCTGCCGCTACGACGGTTTGCGAAGGCGGGACGGGAGGTACTCTTGCCAGGGGCTGCGGGACTTCCACCACCGGTGTTGCGACGCGGTGACGCTCCCTGCTTCGGGGCGCCCTCCTTGCGCGGGGCAGCTCCCTGCTTCGCCGCGTTGTCGTTGCGGCCTTGCGATGCTCCCGCCTTCGGCGCCTCCTTGCGGCGCTGCGGTTCGCGCGGCGGCCTGGCGAACTCCACGTCTTTTTTGGGAGCCGGCACGGTATAATCGAACCCCTCCACTCTCCGCCGGTCGATCTTCCCACCGATGGTGGTCTCGATCCGCCGCACCATCAGTTCGTCTTCCTGGGTGACCATGGTGAAGGCATCGCCGGTCTTGGCGGCCCGGCCGGTCCTGCCGATCCGGTGCGTATAGGCCTCGGGGGTGTCGGGAACGTCGTAGTTGATGACATGGGAGACGAGGGAAACGTCGATGCCGCGGGCTGCGATGTCGGTTGCCACCAGGATCTGGAAGCTGCCGTCCCGGAAACCATCGAGGGCCGCCTGCCTTCTGTTCTGGGAAAGGTTCCCCTGAAGGGAGGTCGCCTTGTAGCCGTTCTTCTCCAGCTGCTCCCCCACCCTCTTCGCCCGGTACTTGGTCTTGGTGAAGATCAGCACGCTCTCGGTGTCGGTCTGCTTCAGCAGTTCGAAGAGAAGCGGCGTCTTCAGATGCTGGCCGACAGGATACAGGGCGTGCGACACGGTCGCTGCCGGGGCGGTACGGTCCACTTGAACCGTCACCGGCCTGCGCAGGATCTCGTGGGCGAGCTTCTTGATGTCGTCCGGCATGGTGGCCGAAAAGAGCATGGTCTGCCTGGCGCTCGGGAGCACCTTCAGAATCCTCCGCACATCGGGGAGGAAACCCATGTCGAACATCTGGTCGGCCTCATCGAGCACCAGCATCTCCACCTTGGAGAGGTTCACGGTTCCTTGAGAGATGTGATCGAGCAGCCGGCCGGGGCAGGCAACCACGATCTCCGCGCCTTCTTTCAGCTTTTTGGTCTGGGTGTTTATGTTGACGCCGCCGTAGACGGAGACGCTCCTTAAACGGGTGAACTGGCCCATGGCGTTCAGGGCATCGTTGATCTGTTCAGCAAGCTCGCGGGTGGGGGCAACGACCAGTGCCCGCACGTGACCGCGCGCTCCAGCCATGAGGCGGTGCAGCATCGGCAGCCCGAAGGCGGCTGTTTTCCCGGTTCCGGTCTGGGCCAGCCCCATGACGTCCTGCCCGTCCATCACGGGGAGAATCGCCTGCTGCTGAATGGGGGTCGGGGTCTGATACCCGAGAGCCTCCACGCCGGACTGAACCTGGGGGTGAAGCTTAAACTCTTTGAAATCCACTCTTACTCCTATCTAACTGTTTGTCTGTTTTGCCACAAAAAACCCCAAGAGCCGATGAGGCCAATGGGGTCCCGTGACTAATTAAAGTCACACTATAGCATGTAAGAGGTAAAAGGTGGCGCTTTTTTTGGCCGGCTCAAGCGCCTGAGCCGTGGCGGGTCTATCGCCGGTCCTCCCCGCGACGGTCCCGGCCGTAATCCCACCGGCGGTCCCTGTCGTTGTCCGACCGATGATCCCTGTCTCTATCCCAATGTCCCCTGCGATCCTCATAGCGCTCGCCCCTGGCTCCGCTGACGACCACCGGCTGATACCAGCCCCCCCGGTAGTGCTCACGGTCATGCAGGTAGGCCCGGTATTCGCGGTCCCGGTAGTGGCGTATCTGGTCATACCGGTAGTGGCGCAGTTCATAGGGAAGCCTGCGCGGCTGCACCACGGCCCAAGGTCCACGGTAGGAATTCGAGGCATACCAGTAGCCGTCGCGGTAGACGTAGTAGCAGTTGTCCCTGTAGACCATGTCGTAGGGATTATCGACGGTGACGTAAGAGCCGAGATCCGGCGAGTATATGAAGCGCGGCGGCTCCTCCACGACCACTTGAGGTGCCGGAGCCGGGTACGCGGTAACGACTGCCGGCTGCGGCACCAACGGCACGTCGAAGTTGATGTTGAAATCGACCCTGGCTTCGGCGGTTGCCGCGGCCGCCACGACCAGAAGAACTGTTGCCACAAATACCTTTTTCATAAAATGCTCCTTCCGGCTCTGAGCCGCGCCATGCATCGCCCGCTTTGGACTTTTTCCATCCTACGGCTCCGAAGCTAACAGCGAAATGTGGATCAATTGTGGAGGAATTGAGGAATTAGCGGCAGCGGCGCAGGATGCCGTAGCGTCTTGTGAGAGGGTATGTTAAAAAGGACGTGAAGCCAGTCTCACGCTTTTGGTTTTATTCACCATTCACCTTTCACCTTTCACGCATTCGGTTAACGATGAAGATAAAGATCAAATACAAGCTTTTCCTGGCCATGCTCGCCGCTACGGGAGCGGTGGTCATCGCCATGTTCCTGATCATGCAGTGGAGCATCGGGCACGGCTTTCTCTCCTATATCAACACGATGGAAAGGGAGCGGTTCGTGAAGCTGGCCGAGGTGCTGGAGCAGTCCTATGCCGCGCGGGACAGCTGGGGATTTCTGCAGGAGGACCCGGATTCCTGGTCGAGGCTGATGGCAACCACACAGCCCCGGGACGGAGACCAGGATTGGGGCTTCCGCCCGGAGAGCGGCGCCCCCCCCCGCCCCCCCAGGTTTACCTCCATGACCGGCCAGGGGATGCCGCCGTGGTTTGCGCACCGTTTCGAGACGCGGGTCTTCCTGCTCGATGCCGACAAGCACCAGATCGCCGGCCCGCCGGGGTTGCTGAAGAGCCAGGTCGACTTCAGACGCATCATGAACGGCCGTCGCGTGGTCGGCTACCTCGGCATCCGCCCCAGGCAGCGCCTGACCGACCGGCACCAGCTCCTCTTCGTCAAGCAGCAGAAGCTGGCCCTGGCGCTCGTGGCCGGGGTGATGCTGCTGATCTCGGCGGCAATCTCCCTGCCGCTGGCCAACCGGCTGGTGCTGCCCATCAGGAGGCTCGCCGCCTCGATGCATCGCCTGGCGACGGGGGATTTCGAGACGCGGGCGACGGTCGGGCCCGAGGACGAACTCGGGCAACTGGCGCGGGACTTCAACACCCTGGCTCTCTCCCTGGAGAAAAACGAGCAGGCCCGGCGCCGCTGGGTCGCGGACATCTCCCACGAATTGCGCACCCCGCTCTCCATCCTGCGGGGAGAGATAGAGGCCGTACAGGACGGTGTGCGGCAGGCAAACCAGGAGTCGATGCGGTCGCTGCATGCCGAGGTGATGCACCTGACCCGACTGGTCGAAGACCTGTACCAGATATCCCTCTACGACATCGGCGCCCTCTCCTACCGCAAGGAGGTGCTGGACCTGCAAGAGATGCTGGAGCAGGAGGTGGAAGCCTTCCGCGGGGAGTTCGACCAGAAGGGGATCGCGCTCGATACCGACCTCGGCAGTGGGGCCGAACTTCCGGTTTTCGCCGACGCCAGCCGACTGCAGCAACTCTTCGACAACATCATGGAGAACGCGCTGAAGTACACGGATGCCGGAGGGGAAGTTTCGGTCCGTCTGCGCGATGGCGCCAAGACCGCCACCGTCGAGTTCGAAGACACCGCACCGGGAGTGCCCCGGGAGGACCTCGAGAGGCTCTTCGACCGGCTCTACCGCGTGGAGAGCTCGCGCAACCGCGCCCTTGGAGGGGCCGGGCTCGGGCTTGCCATCTGCAAGAACATCGTCGAGGCACACGAGGGGAGCATCACGGCCCACCCCTCGCCAAAGGGCGGCGTGCTGATCAGGATCGAGCTGCCGCTTACCGGGAGGAGCGTATGAACCGCGATGTACTGATCGTCGAGGACGAAGAGAAACTGGCCAGCCTGCTGGGGGACTACCTCAGGCAGTCGGGATTCGAGCCTTTGTGGGTCTCGGATGGCAACAAGGTGCTCCCGCAGGTGAGGGAGCGGATGCCGGATCTCATCCTCCTGGACCTGATGCTGCCGGGACGGGACGGCCTGGAGATCTGCAAGGAGATCCGGGCCTTTTCCCAGGTCCCCATCATCATGATCACCGCGCGGATAGAGGAGATAGACCGCCTGCTGGGCCTGGAGCTTGGGGCCGATGACTACATCTGCAAGCCCTTCAGCCCGAGGGAAGTGGTGGCGCGGGTAAAGACCGTCCTCAGGCGGGCGGGGGAGCAGCACGTACAGCCCTCCGGAGGTCTGTCCCTCGACCCCGACCGGCTCCTGGCGGTGCTGAACGGTCACAGCCTCGACCTGACCGCCGTGGAGTTCAAGCTGCTGCACTTCCTCTACCAGAACGCCGGTCGCATCTACTCCCGCACCCAGTTGATGGACAGGATCTACTCCGACCAGCGGATCGTGAGCGACCGGACCATCGACAGCCACATCAAGAAGCTCCGCAAGAAGATCGCCGCGGCCGCGCCGGACCAGGAGCTGATCCACTCCATCTACGGGGTCGGCTACAAATTCGAAAACACCTAGATTGGAAAAACCGGCACCCTCTCTCAGCTCTTCGTCCAGGGCAGGATCGCCCCCACCGCAGCTTCCCCTCGCGCAACTTCTTAAAGTCACCCAATTTTAAACAAATATAATTCCCACTATGTCTTCACCCCCTCCCCCCGGTGTCGATAAGACAAGAACTAGCAATTATAACGAGGGTAGGAGGTTCGATCGATGGAGTGGTTCAGCAATCTGAAGGTCAGGACGAGGCTTCTTTCAGCATTCCTGGTGATGTCCATCATCACCGCGGTGGTCGGCGGCATCGGCGTGAGGAACATGTCGGTCATGAGCGAAAAAGCCGACCAGATGTACGAGCGCGAACTCCTTGCGGTTGCCCACATCAAGGAAACGAGCATCAGCATCCTCCGCATGGTGAGGGCGGAAAAGAACGCGCTTCTGTCGTCTTCAACCGCTGAGCGCCAGAAGTTCGCGGCACTCCATGACGAAGCCAGGCAAAAAGCCACCGAGGAGCTCGAAAAAGCAAAACCCCTCTTCTATACGGAAAAGGGAAAGGAGCTGATGGAGAAGGTCACCAGGGAGTGGCAGGAGTACCAGCCCCTGGGTAAGAAGGTGATGGAGACGGCCCTCGCGGAAGGAGTTGAAAAGGAACGAGCCTCCGTGCAGCTGTCGAACGGAGCGGCCAAAGACAAGATCGCCGAGATCAACAAGCTGATCGACGAGGCAACCCAGGTCAAGGAGAGCAACGCCAAGAAGATCGATACCCAGACGCAGGCGCTCTACGAGGAAAGCCGCCTCTTCATGATCATCCTCATCATCGGGAGCATCTGTTTCGGGATGATCATCGGCATGATCATGACCGTGACCCTCTCCCGCCAGCTGGGCGGAGAACCCGGGTTCATAGCCGGTATCGCCGAAAGGGTGGCCGAAGGCGATCTGACCATGAAGTTCGACAACAACGGCAAGAAGGAGACCGGCATCTATGCCGCTCTCAAGGCCATGGTCATGAAACTTCAGGCTGTGGTCGGCGAGGTCACCACGGCCGCTGAAAACGTGGCGGCCGGCAGCGAGCAGATGTCGTCGAGTTCCGTCACCATGGCGCAGGGGGCCAGCGAGCAGGCGGCCGCCGCGGAAGAGGCATCGTCGTCGATGGAGCAGATGTCGGCCAACATCAAGCAGAATGCCGACAACGCGCTGCAGACCGAGAAGATCTCCGGCAAATCGGCGGTCAGCGCCCAGGAAGGGGGCGAGGCGGTCTCGCAGACCGTGCTGGCCATGAAGGAGATCGCCGGCAAGATCAACATCATCGAGGAGATCGCGAGGCAGACCAACCTCCTGGCGCTCAACGCCGCCATCGAGGCGGCACGCGCGGGAGAGCACGGCAAGGGCTTCGCGGTGGTGGCCAGCGAGGTGAGAAAGCTGGCCGAGAGGAGCCAGCGGGCTGCCTCCGAGATCTCCGAGCTCTCCACCACCAGCGTCCAGGTGGCCGAGAAGGCGGGCGAGATGCTGACCCAGATGGTGCCCGATATCCAGAAGACCGCGGAGCTGGTCCAGGAGATCACCGCCGCCAGCAGGGAGCAGGATACCGGTGCCGAACAGATCAACAAGGCGATGCAGCAGCTGGACCAGGTGATCCAGCAAAACGCCGCGGCAGCGGAAGAGATGTCCTCCACCGCCGAGGAACTCTCCAGCCAGGCGGAGCAGCTCCAAACCAGCATCTCCTTCTTTAAAGTCACCGGCACGGGCGGAAAGCCCGCACACCTTGTTTCAGGCAGGCCCGCCCAGACACAGGGCGCAGCCGCGGGCAAGAGGGGCATTCCTGCACAGCTTCAGAAAAGAAAAACCCAGGCCGGACTCTCCGTCGATCTCAACGACACCGAAACGGACTTCAAAGACGAGGGCTTCATGAGGTACTGAATCACCTCCGATGCCTTTGTGGAATGAGCCGGACCAGCCCCGACAGTAGTCGGGTGCAGGATAACAAGAAGCCCCCTACCCGTTGTCATGGAGGGGGCTTCTTGCTGCTGCCTCTTTCTGAAACCTTCGCTACTGCTTAAGTTATTCTACAAAAGATCTATCTCGCTCACCCTTACGATGAGCAGGTCCTGCCGGAAGGTCACCGTCAGCATCTCCCGGTAACCCCGCCACCAGTCACGGTCGAGTCCACCGGTCATCACCTCGTAGATCACGATGTCGTCGTGGACGGTGGTCTCCCGAGTCTCCTTCCAGATGCCCCTCGCCGGTGAGCGCATGTAGGTGGTGATGCCGCCAAAGCGCTCGGAGAGCTCGTCGCGGATCCGCAGATAGAGGTCATGCGGAAAGGGTTCTCCGTCATTGTCGTAGAGCGGCAGCAGAATCTGGACAAGGTGCATGATCCCTCTCCTGAATGAAGCCGGCTGTGCCGACGGGGCGGCAGTCGATCGATTGCTAGGGGAGGAGACCGTCGACCAGTTCCAGCACGGCCTCGTCACGGTTAAGGGTGTAGATGTGCACCCCGGGGGCTCCCCCTTCAAGGAGTTCCCGGGCCTGGCGCCTGGCGTATGCCACGCCCAGCTGCTGCACGGCAGCCGCGCCGCCGCGGGCATCCGCCTCTTCCAGCTCCTTCAGGTAGCTTTCGGGGAGCTTTGCCCCGCACAGGGAGATGATGCGCTGGATGACCTTGAGACTGACCACCGGGAGGATGCCTGGGATGATCGGCTTGTCTATCCCTACAGCGCGCGCCCTGCGCACGAAGTCGAAATAGCGGCTGTTCTCGAAGAAGAGCTGGGTGATCACGAAGTCGGCACCGTTGTCTACCTTCAGTTTCAGGAAGGCCAGATCTTCTTCCGGCCCGACTGCCTCCGGATGGACCTCGGGATAACCGGCCACGCCGATCCCCAGGGAGGGGTGGGTTTCCTTGATGAAGGAAGTCAGATCGGAGGCATGGAGCAGGGTGCGGCAGGCCGAGAACTCCGGGGAGGCATCTTTGGGAGGGTCCCCCCGCAGGGCCAGGACATTATGGATCTCCGCCTGCGCCAGGGCATCGAGAAAACTCTGCACTTCGCCCCGATAGGCCCCGATGCAGGTGAGATGGGCCATGGTTTCCAGCCCGTAGCCGTTTTTCAGCCGGGTGACGATCTCCAGCGTGTCGCCTTTGGTGCTGCCACCCGCGCCATAGGTGACGGAGGCGAAAAGCGGGTCGAGCTGCGCCAGCCGCCCCGCGATCCTGAAAAATGCCGGCCACTCCGATTTATCTTTAGGGGGGAAGAACTCGAGGGAAATGAACTGCTTCCCTTGCGCCATCTTCTCAATGATTCTCATGCCTTCTCCGACAAGTTTTATTCGTGCGAACCTCGTTCTACACAAGGGATCCAACCTTGCCATAATACCATCGGAAAATAAACTTTTTTATCGGCACCGGGGGAGTTCTTCGCCGTCTCGGCCGCCGCGGCCCAGGGTTAGAAAAAGGCGTTGCCGCAACATCGGCAAAAATGCTATAACTTGAACGTTCATGAACCACAGGGACACCCTGTGGTTTTTCATTTTCAGCAAGGGAGCAGAAACAGCAATGATCAGCGCATCAAACATCACCCTCGCCTACGGCAAGAGGGTGCTCTTCAAGGACGTCAACATAAAGTTCATGCCGGGCAACTGCTACGGCCTCATCGGCGCCAATGGGGCCGGTAAATCGACCTTCCTCAAGATCCTGTCAGGGGAGATCGATGCCGACAAGGGCGAGGTCTCGGCCGGCAAGGGGAGGATCGCGGTCCTCAAGCAGGACCACTTCGCCTACGACGAGCACACCGTCTTCAACACCGTGATCATGGGGCACAAGAAGCTCTACGAGGTGATGTCCGAGCGCGAGGTGATCTACTCCAAGCCCGAGTTCTCCGAGGAGGACGGTATCCGTTCCGCCGAACTGGAAGCCGAGTTTGCCGAGATGAACGGTTACGAGGCGGAGTCGGAGGCCGCGGTGCTGCTGAACGGCCTCGGCATCCCCGAGGAGATGCGCGGCAAGCTGATGAAGGAGCTGGAGGGCGGCGACAAGGTGCGCGTTCTCCTGGCCCAGGCACTCTTCGGGAACCCCGACGTCCTCCTTTTGGACGAGCCGACCAACCACCTCGACCTGAAATCCATCTCCTGGCTGGAGGACTTTCTCTTCCGCTTCCAGAACACGGTCATCGTCGTCTCCCACGACCGTCACTTCCTGAACCAGGTCTGCACCCACATCGCCGACATCGATTTCAGCCGCATCCAGGTCTACGTCGGCAACTACGACTTCTGGTACCAGGCGAGCCAGCTGCAGCTCAAGCAGCGCCAGGACGATAACCGCAAGGTCACCGACAAGGCCAACGAGCTGAAGGAATTCATCCAGCGCTTCAGCTCCAACGCCTCGAAGGCGAAGCAGGCGACCTCCAGGAAGAGGCTCCTGGAGAAGCTGACCATCGAGGACATGCCGGTGTCATCGAGGAAGTACCCGTACGTGGTCTTCAAGCCGGAGCGTCCCTGCGGCGACATCATCCTCGAGGTGAAGGGGCTTTGCAAGAGCGTGGACGGCGTGCAGGTTCTGAAGGATTTCGACCTGATGGTGAGAAAGGGCGACAAGATCGCCTTCGTCGGCGGGAACTCGGTCGCCAAGACCACCCTCTTCCAGATCCTGGCCGGCGAGCTCGAGCCCGATGCCGGGACCTTCCGCTGGGGTGTCACCATCACCCACGCCTACTTCCCGAAAGAGAACAACGAGTACTTCCAGAGCGATCTGAACCTGATCGAGTGGCTGGGGCAGTATTCCCCCCCCACCGAAGGCGAGAGCTTCGCGCGCGGCTTCCTGGGAAGGATGCTCTTCTCCGGAGACGAGGCCACCAAGAAGACCAGCGTCCTCTCCGGCGGCGAGAGGGTGCGCTGCATGCTCTCCAGGATGATGCTGAGCGGATCGAACGCCCTGATCCTGGACGAGCCGACCAACCACCTCGACCTCGAGTCGATCACCGCGCTGAACAACGGACTCATCTCCTTCAGCGAGGTGGTATTCTTCGCCTCCCACGACCACCAGTTCGTCTCGACCGTGGCCAACAGGATCATAGAGCTCACCCCGAACGGGTACATCGACCGGATCATGAACTTCGACGATTACCTGGAAGACGCCGACGTCACCGCGGCCCGCGAGGCACTGTCCAACGGCCACGCGGAGCTGAGGCTGTAAAAGAAGCTCACCACAGAGGAAACACAGAGGAAAGCTTTAAAATCCATCTAAATGCGTGCCGCGACAGGCTCAGCACGAACGGCCGGTCACGGTCTCGAACGGTAAAGCAATCAACGGACATGCTTAGGCCATCCCAGCACTAACGGGAACCCACCGTCTACTCTATTTCCTCATCGCCGTTCACCCTGAGCTTGTCGAAGGGTGCGAAAGGCTTTTTAAATACAAGAGGGGCACGGAGCTCACGAAGGAAGGATTTAGCTTTTCCTCTGTGAACCTCTGTGCCCCTCTGTGGTATTGCTCTTCTTCTTTTTAGGCGGTCTTCAGCACGATCTTCCCGAAGTGCTTGTCCTGTTCCATCATCCTGTGCGCCTCTACCACCTCGTCCATCGGGAAGACCTTCTCGATGATCGGCACCACCGACCTGTCCGCGAACTTGGGCAGGGCGCGACGCACGAACTCCGCCACGATCTCCCCCTTCTCCGAAACAGGCCGCGATCTCAGCACGCTGCCGATGATCTGCTGGCGCTTCACCATCATGAGCGCCAGGTTAAGCTCGGCCTTGATCCCCGAGATGACCCCGATGATCACCAGCCTCCCCTTGTAGCCCAGCGAGTTCATGTTCGGCGCCAGGTACTTGGCCCCCACGTGGTCAAGGATGACGTCGACCCCTTTCTTGTTGGTGAATTCCTTCACGGCCTCGCTGAAGTCCGGCGTCTCCTTGAAGTTGATCACCAGATCCGCGCCCAAGGCCTTCACCCGGTCCATCTTCTCCGGCGAAGCGGTCACGATCAGCTTGGCGTTCGGCGTCAGCGCCTTGCAGAGTTGGATGGCAGCGGTGTTGACGCCGCCGCCGCCGCCGTGGAGGATCGCGGTGTTGCCGTCCTTAAGCCCGCCGATGATGAAGACGTTGAGGAAGGCGGTGATGTAGGACTCACATACGCAGGCGGCCTCCTCGAAGCTCATGGACTCCGGGATCGGCATCAGGTGATTGGCATAGGCCACGGCATGCTCGGCGTACCCCCCGCCCCCTACCAGCGACATGACGCGGTCGCCGACCTTCCAGCCGGTGACGCCCGGACCGAGCTCCTCGACCACGCCGGCCACCTCGAGCCCGAGGATTTCCGAATCGCCCGGAGGGGGCGGATACTTTCCTTCCCTCTGCACCAGGTCGGGGCGATTGATGGAGGTGGCATGCACCCGCACCAGAACCTCGTTCTCTTTCGGAGAGGGCTTCTGCGTCTCCCCGACCTTCAAAACATCCACTCCTCCGAAACCATCAATCAAAACAGCCTTCATAATTTTCCGCCTCCCGGTTGGATCGAATTAAAAGAACAACGGTTGCCTATAGCGTAAACAGCGCCAGACACTATCTCAAAAATGTGCTCCTTTAATCAATGGAATTTTTATGAGGGGGGAAGAATCAGCGGAACTTTATGGCCACGCCCCTTGCCTGGATGTGGCTGGTGGGATAGAAGAGGTAGGTGTGGCGTTCGATGGTCACTTCGGGGAGTACGACGGCGTCGGCTCCTATCCTGGCGGCTTCCTGACGGAGCGCGGTGAAGGCCCAGCTGTAGTCGTCGGGGGTGAGGTCTTCGGGGGAACCATAGCGGTTGCGGCGTACCTCGATGTTGGCCACCTTC
Source organism: Geomonas sp. (assembly GCF_056994735.1). Lineage (NCBI taxonomy): Bacteria > Pseudomonadati > Thermodesulfobacteriota > Desulfuromonadia > Geobacterales > Geobacteraceae > Geomonas > Geomonas sp. The sequence goes on along the minus strand of NZ_JBXKJL010000137.1, from coordinate 6,939 downwards.
TCGTAGGGACGCAGAATTTCATCCTGCGCCAGGATAGGCGGTATCCCTTCCGTGTGGACCGTTACACTGGCACAACCGCTGCTGAGAGAGACGGCGCATACGAGGAGACAGGGGAGTAAGAGACGCCTCATTATGTCGGCAGCACCAGCCATGTTCCTGCTCCTCATAAGCTAACTGCCCATACATGCTGGAATTCCGTTACAGTTTAATGTCATTTTCCCACTTTACAACACTCTTTTGGCCGTGATACTATTCCACGTTTTCATCACTAAACATGATTGAAAGGAAGCAGCCATGTCAGGCCATAATAAATGGAGCACCATCAAGCACAAAAAAGGCGCCGCTGATGCCAAGCGCGGCAAGGTATTCACCAAGCTGATCAAGGAAATCACCGTTGCCGCTAAACTCGGCGGAGGAGACCCGGACGGGAACCCGCGCCTGAGGACGGCTATCGATAAGGCCAAAGCCGAGAACATGCCCAAGGACAACGTCGAGCGCGCCATCAAGAAAGGCGTCGGCGGGCTGGAGGGTACCACCTACGAGGAGACCACCTACGAAGGGTACGGCCCCGGCGGGACCGCGGTGCTGGTCGAGGTAATGACCGACAACCGCAACCGCACCGTCTCCGACGTACGGAGCACCTTCAGCAAGTGCAACGGCAACATGGGCGAAGCCGGTTGCGTCTCCTGGCTCTTCGACAAGAAAGGCCTCCTGGTCTTCCCCAGCACGACCGATTTCGACAAACTCTTCGAAGCCGCCATCGAGGCCGGTGCCGACGACGTGACCGATGAAGGCGAGCAGTACGAAGTGCTGACCGAGCCCTCCGCCTTCACCGAGGTCAGGAATGCCCTGGAAGCCGCCGGATTCAAGGCGGAATCGGCCGAGGTGACCATGATCCCGCAGACCATGGTGAAACTGGAAGGGAAGCAGGCCGAGAGCATGCTGAAGCTTATGGACCGTCTGGAAGACAACGACGACGTCCAGAACGTCTACGCCAACTTCGACATCTCCGAAGAAGAGATGGAAAAGATGATGTAGTTCCGATGGACAGTGAGGTTTACAGCGCGGCAGTGTGAAAGGTGATCCCTCACCCTTTTCGCCTGCCGCGTTTTCTTTAGCCGAAGCCTCACACGGGTGAACAGCATGAAGGATAAGGACGACGTAGACAGCCAGTGCTGCCAGTGACTGCGCATGCGTGTCAGAGAATGAGCACCACCAAAGAGTTTAAAGGCGCGCCCAAATGATTATTCTAGGAATCGATCCAGGCTCCCGGATCACCGGTTACGGTCTCATCTCCAAGCAGGGAAACCGCCTGGTCCACATCGACAACGGCGCCATCTTCACCAAAAGCGCACAAGACTTCCCTCAGCGCCTCGAGCAGATCTTCAGCGGCCTCTCCACGATCATTGCGCAGTACAAGCCGACAGCCGTGGCCGTGGAAAACGTCTTCCTGGCCAAGAACGCCCAGAGCGCGCTGAAGCTAGGTCAGGCACGCGGAGCCGCCATCGTGGCAGCAGTGAGCGTAGGGCTCCCGGTACACGAGTACACAGCCCTCCAGGTGAAGCAGGCCGTAGTGGGTACCGGCCGGGCCGAGAAGGCCCAGGTACAGCAGATGATCAAGGCGCTCCTGAACCTGCCGGAAGTGGCCCAGGAAGATGCCTCCGACGCCCTGGCCGTAGCCATCTGTCACGCCCACTCCTCCACGATCAACTCCCTGCTGCGTGGATAAACTGGCTTAGTCTTGCAGCCTTAGACTTGCGGTTTTAGTTTTTACCCTTCACCATTCACCCTTCACCTTTCACAGGTTTTTAGTTTTTACCATTCACCATTCACCTTTCACCATTCACGGGTTTTTACAATGATCGCTCTTCTCACCGGAAAGATTGCCTACAAGGCCCCCGACTTCATCATCCTCGACGTGAACGGCGTCGGCTACAGGGTGCAGATCCCCTTCTCCACCTACTATGCCCTCCCCGCCGAAGGCGCGATGGTCTCGCTGCAGATCCACACCTCCGTCAAGGAAGACGCCATCAACCTCTACGGCTTCAGGACCCAGCAGGAGAAGGAGATATTCCAGCTACTGATCGGCGTCTCCGGAGTCGGACCCAAGCTCGCCAACGGCATCCTCTCCAACAGCGAGCCCTCCGAACTGGCAGGTTCACTGGTCGAAGGAAACCTCGCCCGCCTCTCGGCCATCCCCGGCATAGGGAAGAAGACCGCGGAGCGCCTGGTCCTTGAGCTGAAGGAGAAGGTGAAGAAGCTCGGCATGGCCCAGCCGCAGCCGAACACCGCACCGGTTGCCGCGAAGCAGGAGATCAGGGAAGACGTCCTCTCCGCCCTCATCAACCTCGGCTACAAGGAGAACGTGGTACAGAAAGCCTTGAGCGAGGTAAAGATCGCCGAAGACGCCACGGTGGAGAACATCCTGAAGCAGGCCCTCAAGATTCTCATGAAGTGACCCCTCCAGTTCCGGCGCCCGCCACTGCCCGCGCCTTCACGGGCCGGTTGTCGAGAGGAAAGGACAGCGGTGAGTGTCACTGGGAGGCGGGAAGAAAGAATGTACCGTCGTCGGGAGGTTCGAGACCGAAAGAGCCGCAGATGGCAGCTATGAAATCGATCATGGGGGGATGAGGCATCGCCGAATCGGCGAGGATCAGGGTCCTCTTTCGGCTGTGGTTGAAGCCATGGACGCGATGTTCACAGAGTGTCCCCTCCTCAAGGTACTTCTGGACCAGGTCTCTCGACATCAGGGCTATGCCGTCCCCCTCCATGATCGACTCGATGATGACATGCAGGTCGTCATAGATCACCGTCCTGGTGAACTCCGAGACGTTGCGCCCCATGACACGCATGTTCAGCGTCAGGAACTTCCAGGAGCAGCACTCCTCCTTTCTCCGATAAAGCCGCTGGCTCAACAACTCGTCCACATCCAACCAGGGGGTGGAAAGCCGTAGCGAGGGTGAGCTCACGAAAACCAGCTCGTCTCCCGGCAGAGACAGGGTCCTGTACCTCGAAAGCTCGATCCCCTCCCAGTGCTCTATCACTATCAAGTCCAGCCGGTTTTCCCGCAGCCCTTGCAGCGCCTTGTGAGGCATCTCCAGGGAGACCTTCAACTCCTTCAGGCTGTTGTACTTCTCCATGTATCCCTTCAGAATCCCGGGCATCCTGACTATCCCGAAAGGCCGCGTACACGCGAAGGAGATGGGCGGGATCTCGGCTGTCCCTTCCAGTTGGCGCACCAGCGCCTCCTCGAGCGCCAGGATCTTCCTCGCCTGTGCGATCACAAGCTTTCCCGCCTCGGTAGGTTTCATCACCGCCCCGGAGCGATCCAGAAGCGCGCAGCCGTAATCCTCCTCAAGAAATTTCACCCTCCGTGAAACGGCCGACTGGGTGACAAAGAGCTTGCCGGCGGCCTTGGAAAAGCTCCCCGTCCCAACCACCTCTAATAAAGTTTTCAAATTTAATGAGTCCATATTCCCGACCCCGCCTGTCGTATGCGTTTACAGCATAGTTTCGTGAGAATTACTCACTTTACATTCAAAAAGCCATATATTTATATACTACTTGTTGCACAGAGTCAAGAAGATGGACGTCGGCCGTCGGGCCAGGTCCACCGGCAGTGGAGCAACAGATCCCGCTCAGGGATGGGAGTCTGAAAAGGGGGTATAGAGCGGCAAGAAACGGAGAGGAGAGGTATCGCAACGCTGAGGTAACCAAGACAGGTACTAAAGGGAGAATGAGATGGAATTGGAAAATGTAAAATTTGGGCTTTCACTGGCTACGGGGATGCTGTTCATCATGTTCGCATTTTTTGCCAGCTACTACACGCTGTATGAGATCTCGCTCAACCAGGCCCTGAAGGGATCACGGAAGTATCTGTGGTCTGCCGTGGCGCTCTTTTTGCCAGGCGTCGGACCGTTCACATACTACCTGCTCGTCAAGAAACCGGAATATTCCGGGAGCGCGCAGAGGTAACTGTGGCGCACTGTTGAAGGTTTTGAGCTCAATTACTACAGGAGATGAAGTGTGCACTCCCCATATAGATTATTAGTACTGGTTTTTATATTATTCAGCTCTTCGTTGCCGTCTTACGCCTCACAGGGGATGGCCATCGACCCGGCCACCTGTCTCGGATGCCACAGCGACAAGATCCACGCCACGACCTTTGCCGCCTCCGTCCACGGCAAGAACGCCTGCACCAGTTGCCATGTGGAGATCGTCGATCTGGCCAAGCACATGCGGGGCGAGATCAAGGTGGAAAAGGTGAAATGCGTGCGCTGCCACAAGAAGGAAGCCGCAGAGCATTTCGCCAGCGTCCACATGCTGCATGACATCCAATGCGCGGACTGCCACACCGACATTCATTCCCACACCTACTGGAAAAAGGACAAGCGCAGCGTCGTCGCCAAGTGCATCCAGTGCCACGACAAGGAGTCGGTCTACCGGCAATCGGCACACGGCAAGGCCGTCGCTGCCGGAAACCAGGACTCCGCCGCCTGCAACGATTGTCACAATCTCCATGAGATCAAGCCGGTGGGAAGCCGGGCCACCCACGAAAACAGGGAGTTCCACACCAAGGTCTGCCTGAAGTGCCACGGCGACGAGAAGATGATGCGTCGCAACGGCGTGCTGACGGTGGCGGTGCAGACCTACATGGAGAGCTACCACGGCAAGAACTTCCGCCTCGGTTACCCGGAAAAGGTGGCAGGCTGCGCCGATTGTCACACCGCGCATGCCGTTCTGCCGGCGAAGGACGCGGCCTCCAGCGTGAACCCTGACAACCTGGTCAAGACCTGCGGGCAGTGCCACCACAAGGCCAGCGTGCTCTTCACCAAGTACTACCCCCACGGCGAGCATGGCGACCGCGAGAAATATCCTGTCCTCTTCTGGACTTTCCTGGCCATGACCGGACTGCTGGTCTCGACCTTCGCCGTGTTCTGGCTGCACACCCTTTTATGGCTGTTCCGCGGTTTCGTGGAAAACCGGGAGAAGCAGGCGGCCGTGGAGAACGGGGCCGAACTGCATCCGGTTGCCGACGGACACAAACAGTACCGCCGCTTCAGCAGGCGCCACATCTTCCTGCATCTGCTGGTCATCACCAGCTTCCTCGGTCTGGCCCTCACTGGGCTGCCGCTCAAATTCAGCAACCAGGAATGGGCCAAGATGCTGATGTACATCTATGGCGGCAGCACCAATGCAGGGTTGATCCACAGGGGCTGCGCGGGCATCACCTTCGTCTATTTCATGTCGGCGGTGGTGATGAGCATTCATTTCCTCTTTATCCGCAAGGACATCCGCGGGAACTTCCTGCAGCGCCTGTTCGGCCCCGACTCCCTCTGCCCGAACCTGCGCGACCTGAAGGACGTGGCTGGCATGGTGAAGTGGTTCGCCTTCCAGGGTCCCAAGCCGACCTTCGAGCGCTGGACTTACTGGGAGAAGTTCGACTTCATCGCGGTCTTCTGGGGTATGTTCGCCATCGGCGGGTCCGGGCTGATGCTGTGGTTCCCGCAGTTCTTCGGCAGCTTCCTCCCCGGATGGGCCTTCAACGTGGCCACCATCATCCACTCCGACGAGGCACTGCTCGCCACCGGCTTCATATTCACCGTGCACTTCTTCAACACCCACGGCCGTCCGGAGAAGTTCCCCATGGACTTCGTAATCTTCAACGGCCAGCTCTCCAAGCACGAATTCATCGAGGAGCGTGGAGACCAGTGGAAGCGGTACGAGGAGCAGGGGATAACCGAACGCTTCAAGGCCGACAAGATGAGCGGGGTGGTCTACGACTTCTTCTTCAAGGGGTTCGGCTTCCTGGCGCTCTTCACCGGCATCGCCCTTCTGGGCATGATGATTTATGCCTTTATAGCACCGCACTAACCGGCGCTGCCTGATGTCAGGCCCCCGTGCCGGCTCCTTTCCCAAGGGCCGGCACGGGGAGTTTGTGCGCCTCCCTCCCCGCCTCCCCTCCTAATCCGTTTCCCCGACAGGGTATCGCACCTTGCCAACATCCACCCAGGAAAATAAGGAAATTGCAATGAGTAACAAGAGAATTTTGATCGTCGACGATGAGAAGCTGATCTCCTGGTCCCTGGCGTCGTGGCTCAAGAAGGACGGGTACCAAGTCACTACCGCTGACACAGGAAAGGGAGGACTTAGCATATTAAAGGAGTTCAATCCGGCCCTGGTCATGCTGGACATCTCCCTCCCGGACATAAACGGTCTCGAACTGCTGAAGAGGTTCAAAGCACACAACCCCGAGGTGCATGTCATCATGATGACCGCCTATGCCAACGCCGACTCGGCGGTACAGGCGCTGAAGGACGGCGCGGAAGACTATTTCGGCAAGCCTTTCAGCATGGAGGCTGTCAGCCGGGTGGTGGCTCGGGCTTTCGAAAAGAGGCGCCTTACGACCGAGGCGGACCTCTTTCGCAGGGATCTGCGCAAGAAGTCGGAGCGCACCAAGCTGATCGGCAATAGCCAGGGGATGATCGAGGTCTTCAAGATGATCAGGGTCTGCGCCGATGCGGACGTCAAGACCGTCCTCGTAACCGGCGAAAGCGGCACAGGGAAGGAGCTGGTGGCCCAGGCCATCCATTACCACAGCGCCCGCGCCAACGCCCCCTTCATCGAGGTCAACTGCGCATCGATCCCCGAAAACCTCCTGGAGAACGAACTTTTCGGACACGAGAAGGGGGCCTACACAGACGCCGGCGGGAGGCACAAGGGGGTCTTCGAGATGGCCCATGGGGGGACTCTCTTTCTCGACGAGATCGGGGACATGCCCTATCCCATGCAGGCCAAGGTACTCAAGGCCATCGAGGCCAAACGCTTCCGGCGGCTGGGCGGGGTCGAGGATGTGGACGCCGATGTCCGCATCATATCGGCCACCCACCAGAACCTCCCTGAAATGGTGAGAAACGGGAAGTTCAGGGGCGATCTCTT
>NZ_JBXKJL010000136.1:0-9741 GCF_056994735.1 Geomonas sp. | reverse complement strand
CTCTCCGGCCCCCCGCGGCCCGCCGGTCCGGGACAGTTCTCTTTGCCGCTCACCATTCGCAGCGGAGCCAGGACCAAGTCCGTTCTCCTCACCGTTGCCGTTTCCGTCCAGGAGGAGTGATCACCTTGGGGCCTGAGCTCACTTTAGCGCTCGTTTGGCGGTTGCTGCTGGCATCGATACTGGGCGGCATGATCGGCCTGGAGAGGGAGATCCACGGCCGCCCCGCCGGGTTCAGGACCCACCTGCTGGTTTCCCTCGGTTCCTGTGTCTTCGTCATCACCTCGGTCGAGTTCTACCACATTTACGGCAACTTCACAGGTACCGTACCTGTCGGGGTGGATCCCGGCCGGGTCGCCGCCCAGGTGGTAACCGGCATAGGTTTCCTCGGCGCCGGCGCCATCATCCGGGAGAGGGCCTCGATCCGCGGTCTCACCACCGCTGCCTGCCTGTGGGTCGCCGCCGCCCTCGGTCTCGCCTGCGGCGTCGGGCTCTTCTACCTAGCCATCTGCGTCACGGCGATCGCGTTGGGGAGTCTGCTCCTCCTGAAGCAAGTGGAGAAGAGGCTGCGCCGGGACTCCTATTTCCTCGTGAAGGTCTGGGGCGACAACCGCGCCGACTTTATCCAGAAAGTCCACCAAATCGTCGCTTCCTGCGGCATAGAGACCCTGGACGCAGGCTACGACAAGAACCTCGACCAGCAGCGCATGTTCATGGAATTCCAGGTCAAGCGGACCGCCAAGTGCGGTCCTGCCGAACTCCTCGCCAGCCTCAGCACCCTTGAGGGGGTGAGGCGGGTCAGGGTCGAATGACAATCAACCTAAACCAGGCCGGAGTCACTTCCGGCTGATGCGGAAACGGAGGCGCAAATGCCGGAACTGAAGGGGACGAAGACGGAGAAAAACCTGCTGGAGGCCTTTGCCGGAGAATCGCAGGCCCGCAACAAGTACACCTACTACGCTTCGGTGGCCAAGAAAGAGGGGTATGAGCAGATCGCGGCCCTCTTCCTTGAGACGGCCGAGAACGAAAAGGAGCACGCCAAGCTGCACCTGAAGGCGCTGGGCGGCATCGGCGACACCATCACCAACCTCAAGGCCGCAGCGGCCGGCGAGTACGCGGAATGGCTCGACATGTACCCGCGCATGGCCAGGGAGGCCAGGGAGGAAGGTTTCGGCTCGCTGGCGGTGATGTTCGAAGGAATCGCCACGATCGAGAAGGCACACCAGGAGCGTTACAAGGCGCTGCTGGCCTCCGTCGAGGAGGGGACCGTCTTCAAGAGCGAGGAGCCCGTCACCTGGAAATGCAGGAACTGTGGCATGATCCACGAGGGGACCGAGCCGCCGCTGGCCTGTCCGGTCTGTCATCACCCGAAGGGTTACTTCGAGCAGCTGGCTGAAAACTACTGAAGTTCCCGCCTCTGTGCCTCGTGAAAACCGTCCCCCTCCCGCCACGGAGGGGGATTTCTATGTTATCCCACCCGCTCAAAAATGTTGTATACAGTTGGGCTTGCATGCTATGATGCGTTGGTTTCTCATTAGCAAAGGAGGCAGAGCATGGCAATCATTACCATTTCCAGAGAGATGGGCACAGGCGCCTACGCCATCGCCAAGGAATTGGCGAAGAGGCTCAAATATACCCTTATCGACCGCCTCAAGATCGAGGAACTCGCCCCCTCCTACGGGCTGACCCCCGAGATCCTGGAGAGGGTCGATGAGAAGCCTCCCTCCTACCGCACGGCGGAGGACCGCTTGCAGGCCGCTCACCTGGCGACCATGGAACAGATTCTTCTCGACTGCGCCAAGAAGGGGAACGTGATCCTCTACGGCAGGGGCGCCCAGGACCTGATCACCGGGCTCAAGAACGTGCTCAAGGTTCGCTTCGTGGCCCCCTTCGAGGATAGGGTCGAAAAGTTCGCCGAGCGGGAGTGGATCGACCCGGACCTGGCCAGGGAGCTGATCAGAAGGAGCGATCACCAGCTCGGTGGCTTCATCCATTTCTACTTCAACAGGGACTGGAATGACCCGATGGGCTACGACATGGTCTTCAACACCACCCGGTTGAGCCAGAGTAGTCTCGTCGACACCATTATCGCGGCCATGAAGGATCCCCGCCTGAAGGAAGGCGAGGACGAGTCGATGGCCATGCTCGATGACCTGATCATCGCCAAGAGGGTCGAGGCCGAGCTGCTGAAGTCGAGCCTGGCGCGGGCTTTGAGGTTCTGCATCGTATCGGACAACGGCGTGGTGACCATCTCCGGCCACGTCAAGTCGGAAGCCGAGGTCGAGGAGGCTGTCCGCATCGCCATGGGCGTCGATGGGGTCGTCGACGTCGAGTGCGAGCTGGACGTGCTGAACTTCAAGCCGGGCAAGGACTAACCTCCCCACAAAAGCTCCACGCCAATAAAGAAGGCGGATCAACCGGTCCCTACGGGGATGGTTGATCCGCCTTTTTCTTTATCAGCAAAAGGATGCGGTTGCCCACTGTCCCTTAGCGCATGGGAGGAGCTGTTACCTGCTCTCCCTCAGCCGCTTCAGATTTTCGACGCAGCTGTACGGGACGGCCATATTCCCGCGACCGGTCCCCATACTGATCCCTTCCTCGATGCCGTGGTAGTCCGAGCCGCCGGTCCAAACCAGCCCCTTTTTCTCCGCGTAGGCTTTAAGGTAGGCGCTTTCCTGCTCGCTGCAGACGTTGTTGTAGGCCTCGACGCCGTCAAGCCCCATGTCGCACAGGCTGTCCATGATCCCGGTCAGCGTCTCCCTGTCGTTGCTGATCGTGGTCGGGTGCGCCAGCACCGCCACGCCCCCCAGCCGCCTCACCGTCTCCAGCGCCTCGTCCATCGGGAAGTAGCGCTTGGGGACGTCGCAGGGGATGAGGTAGCGTTGGAAGGCGTCCTGCATGTCGTGGGCGTATCCCTTGGCCATCAGTACCTGTGCGATGTGCGGGCGGCCGAGAGCGCCTCCGGCCAGGGCGGCGGCCTCCGCGCTGGACATGGGGGACCTTCCTTCGAAGGCGAGCTTTTCATTGATCCGGTCGACGATAGCCTCCCCCCTGCGCTCCCTTCTTTCGCGGAACTCCGACAGGATGTCGAGCAGACCCTGGTCCCGGTAGTCGAGCAGGTAGCCGAGGAGGTGGACGTCGTGGTATGACTGGAAGGCGACGGAGAACTCGATGGCGGGGATAACTTCGAGGTTGCAGGCGACACCGGCTGCTACCGCCTCATCAATGCCGTCAACCGTATCGTGATCGGCGAGGGCTATGGCCTTGAGCCCGAGGTTGCAGGCCATGGCGACGAGGTCTGCAGGCGCGTGGACGCCGTCGGAATAGTTGGAGTGCATATGCAAGTCTACCAGGTTTTTCATGTTTTCTCCTGTAAAGTCAGATGGCCATTATAGGTGTTTTCACCTTTTCTGCAACCGCTAAGGCATGCCCCCTGCGGGACTGCCGTCCCGTGCGCCAATGCCCGCAGGCTGCCGCCCCCTCCGGCCCTGTAGGAGCGCCCTTCCCGGCGGGAACACCGTGCGGCAGCAATCACCTTTATGAGGAAACGGCCGCCGCCCTTTCATTAGATATTTTCTAACCTTCGCGTCTCTGCGTCTTTGCGTGAGCGCCCTTTACTCCTTCATCTGCCCGATCCTCACCACTTTATCAGTTGCCTTGCCCACTTCCTTCTTGTATAACAGGGCGTGGTACTTACGTTGTTGACAAGAGGTGTGTGTGGCAAAGAAAAACGGTATGGCAGGGGCGGTCGCCGCCCTGACGATCTTCATTCTGGGCGGGGTCTCGACCTTCTCGGGCCTTGGCCTCATCGGATTCATGAAAGGACGTGATCTTTTCGGACTTGGTGATGGGCGGAGCTTCGGCTTGGTTCTTCTCTGCGTCGGACTACTCTCCTCGATGGCCGGGGTGCTGATCATGCGGCTGGTGAGGAACAGGGTGTAGCGTGAGGGACGAGCAGGTCCACGAGGCGATGGCGATCCTGTCCGAGGCAGTGAAGGGGTGGGTGACCCCGGCTGTCACCATCGTCGCCACCCGGGATCGCGACCCGTTCAAGGTCCTCATCTCCTGCATCATTTCCCTGCGCACCAAGGATCAGGTGACGGCCGACGCTTCGGCGCGGCTCTTCGCCCTGGCGGACACGCCGGACAAATTGTCCAGGCTCACCGCGGCCGAGATCGAGGCAGCCATCTATCCGGCCGGCTTCTACCGCAACAAGGCCCGCCAGATCCTGGAGATCTCCCGGCTGCTGGCCGAGGAGCACGCGGGAGTGGTTCCGGACGAACTCGAGACCTTGCTGAAGTTCAAGGGGGTGGGGCGGAAGACGGCCAACCTGGTGCTGACCCTGGGCTACGGCAAAGCGGGCATCTGCGTCGACACCCACGTGCACAGGATCTGCAACCGGTGGGGATACGTCAGGACCCAGACGCCGGAGCGGACGGAACTGGCGCTCAGGAAGAAGCTCCCGGCCGAGTACTGGATCATCATCAACGACCTGCTGGTCACCTTCGGCCAAAACCAGTGCACCCCGGTTTCGCCCAGATGCTCCAGCTGTCCGCTCTATCACCTCTGCGACCGGGTGGCGGTTTTGAAGTCTCGCTAAAACAATGTTTGCATTAGGCGATGATTTCAGTATAATGAGAACCTGATCTTCACGCGAAAAGCCAGAATCGCTCCGCCTGGCGGGGCTGGACTGTTATCGCTGATGCCGCCGGCATCAGTAAACTTGGGGGGTATCTATGCTGAAAAAGATCGGTTTTGTAGGGCTGGGGACGGTTGGCCTGCATATGGCCGCGAACCTGGCCAAATCGGATTATGAATTGACGGTGTACGATGAGGACGCGCAAGCCATGGCCGAGCTGGCCAAGCTCGGTGTCAACGTCGGGGAATCTCCCAAGGCCACGGCCAAGGGTAAAGACCTGGTGATCGTCATCGTCCCGGAGAGCAAGTTCCTGGTCTTCGGCGAAGGCGGGGTTCTGGAAGGGATCGATGCCGGCACCATCATGGTCGACATGGGTACCCATTGCATCGAGACCATCGAGCGCATGGCCGAAGAGGCCGCCAAACGCGGCGTCATGTTCCTGGAAGCGCCGGTCTGGGGTAGCAAGGAGCACGCCGCCAACGGGCTCCTCACCATCCTGGCCGGTGGCGACGAGTCCCTGCTCGGGCGCTGCCGCGAGCCTTTCTCCTACTTCGGCCTCAACATCATCCACATCGGCAAGGTCGGCGATGCAACCAGGATGAAGCTGATCGTCAACCTGCTGCAGGCCGAGATGATGCTGTCCCTTTCGGAGGGGCTGGTCTTCGGGGAGAAGATGGGCTTCAGGCCGGACAAGATACTCGAGGTGCTGGACTCCGGCGGGGTGGCCTCTCCGCTCTTCCACTCCAAGGGACGCAGCATCGCCCGCGGGGACTTCAGCCGCAACCTCGCGCTGAAGTACGTGCACCAGCAGATGCAGAGGGTGCTGGAGAGCGCCGACAAGCTCAAGCTCGACCTTCCTGCCGCCAAGACCGTAACCACGGTCTTCGCCAAGGCCGTGGCCGACGGCATCGGCGAGGAGGACTTCTCCGCCATCGTGAAGCAGCTGCGGAAATAGCAATTGCCGCCATATCAGCAGGTCAGGGGCGCCCGCCAGGGCGCCTCTTGTCGTTTCCGATCCAATTCTCCCCCTCCCTAGCCCTCGCCGCCGCTCCTTCACCCTGCGCTCTTCAGGCGCCGCAAAATGAATTTACTGTAATCCATTTCCTATTAAGATAATTTATGTGTACAAAAAAACGGCCAATCGGGTACAAATAATTGTTCCGGTTGCTTTATCGCGCTCCGGAACTCCTCCCATCCCGCCGACTTAGCCAGAAAGATTTTTCCGACGATGTTTACCTTCTTTTCATCATGCAATCCTGCATTCGGTGAAGACATACCTGACCTGCAGGCATTCAACAACAACGGAACAGGAATTGGGGCATTATGGGTTACACAAAGAACGTTAGGCTGCTGATATTGGTAATGGTTTTGGGAATTACTGGAGCTGTCTTCTCTGGCCACTATATTTGGAAGAACTACTACTCCAATACCAGTAACCAGATCAGCTACACTTCATTCATCGACAAGATCAACGCCGGCGGTATTCAGAAAGTAAAGATCATAGGTGACGAGATCAATGCTGAGGCTAAATCGGGAGAGAAGTATCAGCTCTTCGTCCCTGCCGGGGCGGAGTTGTCGAAAGTCCTGGTAGCAAAGCACATCGACTTCTCATCAACTCCAGCCGGACAGACCAAATGGTTCGAGCTGAGCATCATACTCATCGTCGCTGGCGGAGTGCTCCTCCTGTTCAAGAAGTACAGCGGTTTCGGTCGCAGCAAGGCCAAGCTGGTCAGCGGTTCCAAATCGCGGACCACCTTCGCTGATGTGGCCGGGGCGGAGGAGGCCAAGGTCGAGCTGATGGAGACGGTGGAGTTTCTGAAGGATCCTGAGAAATTCTCGACCCTTGGCGGGAAGATGCCTACCGGTGTGCTGCTGGTCGGCCCTCCGGGAACCGGCAAGACACTGCTGGCTCGCGCCGTAGCGGGCGAGGCGGGCGTCCCATTCTTCGCCATCTCCGGTTCCGAATTCGTCGAGATGTATGTAGGTGTCGGTGCTTCCCGGGTCCGGGACCTCTTTGCCGAGGGGAAAAAGGCCGCGCCGTGCATCCTCTTCATCGACGAGATCGACGCCGTCGGTCGCCGTCGTGACGCCGCCGCCGGTGGCGCGAGCGACGAGAGAGACCAGACGCTGAACCAGCTGCTTGTGGAAATGGATGGCTTTGCTGTCAACTCCGGGATCGTGGTGCTGGCCGCGACCAACCGTCCCGAGGTGCTGGACCCGGCGCTTCTCAGATCCGGCCGCTTCGACCGCGAGGTCGTGGTTCCCTCTCCGGACATCCGGGGCAGGGAAGAGATCCTCAAGGTCCACGCCAGGAACGTACCGCTGAGCGCCGGGGTCGACCTGCGGGTCATCGCCCGCGGCACCCCCGGTCTCTCCGGCGCCGACCTGGCCAACGTCGTCAACGAAGCCGCCATCCTCGCCGCCCGCTCCAACAAGGGCGAGGTCGAGATGATCGACTTCGACACCGCGCGCGACAAGGTGCTGATGGGCGCCGAGAAGAAGTCGATGGTGCTCTCCGACAAGTCGAAGCTCAGCACCGCCTACCACGAGGCGGGGCACGTGCTGGTGGCGAAGCTCGTTCCCGGTTCGGATCCGGTGCACAAGGTCTCCATCATCCCCAGGGGGCGCGCACTCGGTGTGACCCTGCAGATCCCGGCGGAGGATATCTACTGCTACACGAAGGAGATGCTGGACGCCCACCTCAAGGTCCTCATGGGCGGCCGCGCCGCAGAGGAGCTGGTCTTCAAGACCACCACCACGGGGGCGGGTAACGACCTGGCGCGAGCCACCGACACCGCGCGGAAGATGGTCACCGAATGGGGTATGTCCAGGGCCTTCGGGCCGGTCGCCTTCGGGAACCATGAGTCCACCGACCCCAATGCCGGCCACACCGGGAAGAATTTCAGCGACACCACCGCCCTCGAGATCGATTCCGAGATCCGCTCGATCGTCACCAACTGCTACAACGACGTGGTGAACCTTCTCGACACCCACATGGACGCCCTGAAGGCTCTGACCGAGGACCTGGTCGCCAAGGAGACCCTCGATGCCGCCGAGATAGACGCGGTCCTGTCGCCGCACCTGGCGAAGGCAGGGATCGAGCTCCCGGCGCTGCAAGGATAGTAAGTCCTCCTGTCGGGCTGCAAGACCGCCGGCGTGCAGTGTTGTCCGGATACTATAGAAGGCCCCCCTTGGGCATACGCCGTTTCTGACGTATGCTCGGCTTTGCGAGAACCATTCTCCAAAGGGGGCCAAGATGAGATTCTACACGAAGTCGCACAAACATTACTGCGGAATCGATCTGCACGCTAAGAAGATGTTCCTCTGTGTCATTGACGCAGAGGGAAATGTGCTGTTCCACCGAAACGTCAGTGCTTCACCCGACAGCTTCCTCAAAGCCATTTCCCCCTTCCGGGATGGCTTGGTGGTAGGTGTCGAATGTATGTTTGCCTGGTACTGGCTTTCCGATCTCTGCAGCAAGGAAGGAATCGACTTTGTCCTTGGACACGCGCTTTTTATGAAAGCAGTCCACGGCGGGAAAGCTAAAAACGACAAGATCGATTCCCATAAGATTGCGGTGCTGCTTCGCGGTGGCTCCTTCCCCGTGGCCTATGTCTATCCTCCAGAGATGCGGGCCACCCGCGATCTGCTGAGACGTTGGAACCATTTGGTCCGCAAAAGAGCGGAGTTGCTGGCTCACATCCGGAACACGGCGATCCAGTACAACTTGCCAGAGATCGAGGTGACCCTTTCTTGCGAGGGGAACCGCAAGGAGATCGACTTACACTTTCCCGATCCGCAGGTCAGGAAGAGTGTCCAGGTCGACGTCGCCATGATCAATGCCCATGATGACGTCCTCAGGATCTTGGAAGCCGACATTGAGAAGACGGCCCGACGCCACGACGGACACGCTCTGATGCTGCTGAGGTCGGTCCACGGAATCGGGCTGGTTCTCGGTCTGGTGCTGCTCTACGAGATCCATGACATCAAGCGTTTCGAGACTGTCCAGGACTTCGCTTCATACTGCCGGCTGGTGAAGTGCAGTCATGAATCAGCCGGCAAGAAGAAAGGGACCGGAGGCGCCAAGATGGGGAATGCCTATTTGAAATGTGCCTTTTCCGAGGCTGCCATCTCGTTTGTGCGTCTCAATCCCTCGGCCAGGAAACTGTTCGACAACATGGTCAAGCTGCACGGAAAGGGGAAAGCCTATGCCATCCTTGCGCACCGACTGGCGCGAGCAGTTTACTACATGCTGAAGAACAAAGTGCCGTTCGACTTGGAAAAGTTCCTGGCAACGGCGTAGAACAGGAGGGGACGGAGCAGCTAGAAGCCTAACTGGAACCACACAGGGGAGAGCACGATCATGACCGCAATCATCTGCGCCTTTGAGCGCGTAACCGGTCAATGTGCCAACAGCCCCGGCTCCATTTGTTCGGATTAGAGCCCGTCCCGCTCCTTACATAATGAACTTGATTGCAGTCTCCAGAGTGTTCTGCCCCTCGCCGAGCCCGGGTACTAACTGCGATCATCCCTTTAGGATGCATCCCGAGTTTTGATTAGGACGGCATAGGGTACCGTATGGTTTCCAGGTCGCGTAGGCGATGCCTGCGCAGCCGCTGCACGTAGTGATCTACAGCGGCGTGAGCCTCGATAAGTGTTTGGTGCAGGACCTTTCCTGAAAGGAAGAGGTCTTGACCCAGGTGGAAGAAATGAAGTCGGAACAACGGATGCTGCTGATCCAAGGCCATAAAAAAACGATTCAAAGTCGTCAGGGCACCTTTTTGCCTGTTGACAGACGGGGGCCTTATAAGTGACAGACGGGGGCCTTATAAGGGTTAGGTTTTTGCGTTGCCTCTTTCCCCTCCCAACCTTCCTTAGAAACTGCTCCCTCTCCCCATGGGAGAGGGCTGGGGTGAGGGCAAGTGCCACGGAGATACGGGCTTCCCTCACCCCGACCCTCTCCCGGAGGGCGAGGGGGAGCTTGAAATGTGGAGAAATGGGCAGGTGCAAGTACCTAACCGGACACCGCTGCCCTGTCCCCCCTTTGACAAGGGGGGGACGCCGCGCCGATAGCATCGCAGTTTGAGCCCGCTGACACCCGCGGG
>NZ_JBXKJL010000135.1:0-27474 GCF_056994735.1 Geomonas sp. | reverse complement strand
GGCGGCATCCCCGGTCCCTGGACGGATAAGCGATGCCCGGTGCCTCCCGCGCATCTGAGATTCAGTACCGAGCTTCGATGCCGAGCGCCAAGATGGCGACCGCTCGTCTTGTCCGACCAGTGGTTCCGAAGCGCAAGAAAGCCCCGCCGCCTCGAGGGCTGCGGGGCTTCTTTGCGTCGCGACGAGATGCCGCAAGCCCGAGGTGAGGTCGGCCTTCGGTCGCCGCTTCGGCGGTCCGAAGTGCCGTCGGGCGCCATCTGCCGACCGCTCGTCCGATGACCGCAAGGGACCGTTGACGCACTAGATATGGATGTCTAGACTGAGGCAGCCGCAAGATGTTGTACCCGCACCGCCTCGGTCCAATCGGGGTGGTGTTGTCGTCAGAGGATCATGAGAGGGGACTGCTCCATGCCGGATGTCGCAGGTAAGACGGGGTACTCGAGGGCGATCGACGAGATCCTGACGCCCAACTCGGTGAAGGTCCTTCAGAAACGCTACCTGCGCAAGGACGAGGACGGCAACGCCGTCGAGACGCCGTCCGACATGTTCGTGCGCGTCGCCGAGAACATCGCCTCAGCCGAGCGCTCCTTTGGCGCCGACGACACCCGCGTCGCTGAGGTCGCCCAGGACTTCTACGAGCTGATGACCTCCCTCGCCTTCCTGCCGAACTCCCCCACGCTCATGAACGCCGGGCGCGAGCTGCAGCAGCTGTCGGCGTGCTTCGTCCTGCCGGTCGCGGACTCGATGGAGTCGATCTTCACGGCAGTGCGCGACACCGCGCTCATCCACAAGTCGGGCGGCGGGACCGGCTTCTCGTTCTCGCGTCTGCGTCCGGGCGGCGACCAGGTCAAGTCCACCCAGGGTGTCTCCTCGGGCCCGGTCTCGTTCATGCGCGTCTTCAACCAGGCCACCGAGGCGGTCAAGCAGGGAGGCACCCGCCGCGGAGCCAACATGGGAGTGTTGCGCGTGGACCATCCCGACGTCCTCGAGTTCATCAAGTGCAAGGCCGACGGGGACTTCGCGAACTTCAACATCTCGGTGGCTCTCACGGAGAAGTTCATGGAGGCCGTCAAGGCGGGTACGGAGTACGACCTCATCAACCCGCGTGACAAGGCGGTCGTGGGCCAGCTCGACGCGCGCGAAGTCTACGACCTCATCGTCGAGATGGCGTGGGCCACCGGCGACCCCGGCATCATCTTCATCGACCGGATGAACCGCGATACCCCCACGCCCCGCCTTGGCGAGATCGAGTCGACCAACCCCTGCGGCGAGCAGCCGCTGCTGCCGTACGAGTCCTGCAACCTCGGCTCCATCAACCTGGGGAAGATGGTGATCCACGGCCGGGTGAACTGGGAGAGGCTGAAGGAAGTAGTGCACCTCGCCGTCCACTTCCTGGACAACGTCATCGAGGTGAACAACTATCCCCTCGAGCAGATCGACAAGATGACCCGCTCCAACCGCAAGATCGGTCTGGGCGTCATGGGCTGGGCCGACATGCTGATCATGCTGGGCATCCCCTACGACTCCGACGAAGCCATCGCCCTGGGCGAGCAGGTGATGAAGTTCATCGACGACGAGGGCAAGGCCGCCTCCCGCCAGCTGGCCAAGACCCGCGGAGCGTTCCCCAACTTCAAGGGTTCGATCTACGACAGGCCGGGCGCCGAGCCGGTGCGTAACGCCACCGTGACCACCATCGCCCCGACCGGGACCATCTCCATCATCGCCAACGCCTCCAGCGGCGTCGAGCCCCTCTTCGCGGTCTCCTACGTGCGCCAGGTGATGGACAAGAACATCCTGGTCGAAGTCAACCCGCACTTCGAGCGGCTCGCCAAGGCCGAAGGGTTCTACAGCGAGGAGCTCATGCAGCGGATCGCCGAGCACGGCACCGTCCACGGCATCAGCGAGATCCCCGAGTCGGTCCGTGAGCTCTTCGTCACCGCCCACGACATCACCCCGGAAGTGCACATCAGCATGCAGGCCGCCTTCCAGCGCTACACCGACAACGCCGTCAGCAAGACCGTGAACTTCCCCAACGACGCCACCATGGAGGACGTGGAGAAGGTCTACCGCCTCGCCTACGAGACCAACTGCAAGGGCGTGACCATCTACCGTGACGGCTCCCGCGACGAACAGGTCCTTTCCACCGGGAAGAAGGAAGAGCCGAAGGCAGCCCCTGCGCTGACCCACGAGGAGAAGCGGGCCATCAAGCGCGAGCGTCCCAAGGCGCTCAAAGGCTGGACCTACCAGATGCAGACCGGCTGCGGGCCGCTGTACATCACCATCAACGAAGACAGCAACGGGCTCTTCGAAGTCTTCACCACCATGGGCAAAGCCGGCGGCTGCGCAGCCTCCCAGTGCGAGGCCATCGGCAGGATGGTATCGCTGGCCTGGAGAAGCGGAGTGCAGGCCAAGTCCGTAGTGAAGCAGCTCCTGGGCATCTCCTGCCACTCCCCGAGCGGCTTCGGCGACAACAAGGTGTTGTCCTGCTCCGACGCCGTGGCCAAGGCGATCCAGAGCCACCTCACGATCACCGGCGTCACCGATATAATCGAAGCCCCCGCCTTCGACAAAGGCGCCTGTCCCGAGTGTGGCGGCGTAGTAGAGCACGAAGGCGGCTGCGCCGTCTGCCGCGTCTGCGGCTACTCGGAGTGTGCCTAGCGGTCCGAGTGGATAAAGAGAGGATGTAAGACACAAAAAGCCCCCAGCAGAAGATGCTGGGGGCTTTTTGCTCTGCAAGGGGCGAGGCATCGGGGTCGGAAGTTCTAGGGCGTGGGTACCCCGGCGAACTCACCGGTGTGGCTTAGCCAGGCGAAGGAGAGGGCCAGCATGTCGGCCACCCCCCCCATGGTGAGGTTGCGCTCCACGTAGTGGGCGTTACGCCGGGTGAGATATGCGAAGAAGTCCTCCCGGCAGGCCACCAGCCGCTCAAGCTCCATGCCGTCCCGCCTCAGAGTCCTGAGCCCTTCCCTGCCGCAGCGGTGCAGGGCTGTGGTATCCTCGACTGTCTGCATCAGGCGCCCCAGCATGGCAAAGGCGGCGCTCCCCCTGTTGCCGCCGGCCGCGATCTCGCCCCGGAAGGCGGGTAGCGCCTGCTCGAAGAGGCCGGGGAGGCCGGCGAGCGCCTCCGCCTTGATGCCTCCGGCCTTGAAGCGGGTGCGCGCCCGACTGCCGTTACTGTGCCAGCACTCTTTCGGCGAGAAAAACCGCAGCGCCAGATCGGCGATGGCCTCGCGAAGGAGTGCCTCGTCCTGGGCCGGTGTCTGCGCGCTCGCCGAAAGGAGCAGGCCGCTCAGGAAGATGTAGCCCCGGTGGCAGTTGGTCCCGAATCTTTCCAGCATGGAGCTCTCGGCCGCGGCGCCAAGCCGCACCTGGGTCGCCAGACTCTCCCCCCGGCTCAGGGCGACGCTTAGCTGGCGCAGGTAGCTGGAGACGATCTGCAAGGACTCCTCCATCAGGGGCACCGAGAGGTCCTGGTGCGAGCCGCTATCGCAAAGGTCGACGAGCCCGGGCTTGGGCGTCAGGTAGAGCTCCATGAAGCCCCCCCTCACCAGGTCCAGTGCCAGTTGTTCCAGGTCGCAAGTCGCCGGCTCCGCCGCCCGCGTGTTGTTTTCAGAGCGCATCAATCACCGCCTGTGTCTTTGTCTTCAGTGCCTCGCTGCTGTGACGCCCGGCGCGGATGCAGGCGACGGCTGGCTCCGGGCAGAGCAGGCAGCTTCTGGGGGAAAGTCCCAGCCCGGAGCGGTCCAACACCCGGCCTGAGAGATCGAAAATGTCCAGGTCCAGCAGCCGTCCGGCGGGGTCTCGAGCCTCCACCTCCATGGCCCGACGCTTTGCCTCCGCGGGGTCCAGCTGCGAGCGATACAGCCCGAACGGGCCGAGTGCGTCCGAGCCGCGCAGCACGGGGAGCACTGGAAGGTCCGCGAAGAGCTCCTCTTCTCCCCACTGGAAGAGCCGGCGGGCCCGCTCGCCCCCCTTCTCGTCCCCCGGCAGGTTCAGGCTCAGCATGAGGACGGTCGGTGAAGGGGCGGGAAACATGGCGTCCAGAAGCTTCTGGCGCTGGTCGCGCGCCTCTAAAAGACTATTCCTTAACTCGGCGTACCACATCGATTATGCTCCCGTCCCGGTATTCGATCAGCGCCACTACCTCGTCCCCGAACTGCAGCGGGCGCGGCGTCCCGGTTATTTTGCAGATTTCCCGCTGCAGATCCCCGATCTCCTTCACGGGGAGCTTCCTGCGGATCAGCTCCTCCTTGAGCTCGGGGTGCTGCCCGTTCACGGCGATGCCGCGCTCCGTAACCACCACGCCGATGGTTTCACCGGGGGTGGTTACGGTGGTGACCCGGTCCCTCACGATGGGGAGCCGGCCCCTGATCGAGGGAGCCACGATGATGGAGAGCTTGGCGCCGGCCGCGGTGTCGGAGTGCCCGCCGGTGTTGTGCAGCAGGTAGCCGTTCGATTCCGTGTTCACGTTGACGTTGAAGTCGCAGTCCACTTCGGTGGCCCCCAGGATCACGCAGTCGAGCCGGTTCACCACGGCCCCCGCGTTGAAGGGGTTGGCGTACAGGTCGGCGCCGATCTCCTGGTGCGCCCGGTTCCTCCCGATGGAGCGGACCGCCTCCTGGTCGAAGCACTGCACGTCCATGAGCGAGGAAAAGAGCCCCTCCTCCAGCATGCCGACGAAGTAGCCGGTGATCCCGCCGCAGCCGAAGCTCCCACGAATGCCGCCCCGGCGCATGGCCGCCCGCATCTTGTCCGCCACCGCAAGCGAGATCCCGCCGCTGCCGGTCTGGAAGGAGAACCCATCCTTGAGAAGTCCCGAGGCCTCGATGACCTGAGAGGCGTAGGCCGCGATCTGCAGCCCCACCGGATCGGTGGTGACCCTCGTGGTGGTGGAAACGATCTTTTCCGGGTCCCCGAGCCGCTCCACCTGGACCACGTAGTCCACCAGGGTCTGCGGGATGCCGATCGGGACCGCCGGGTAGGGGACCAGGTTGTCGGTGACGGCGATGACGCAGGATGCGTGCAGGGCGTCGCTTTGGGCGTAGCCCAGGCTGCCGCAGGCCGAGGGGCCGGAGTAGCCGTTCATGTTGCCGTAGGCGTCGCAGCAGGGCGCCGCTATGAAGGCGGCGTCGATGCGGACCGACCCCTCCATGACGGCGCGCGCCCGGCCGCCGTGGGAGCGCACCACGATCGGGCACTCCAGCTCGCCCCGGCTGGCCAGTTCACCGATCAGGCCGTTCACCCCGCACTGGAAGCCGGCGATGACACCGCTTCGGATGTGTGGGATGATCTCGGCATGCACCGGGTGCACCGAGGAGGAGGCGATCCAGATCCCCCTGAGCCCCATGCGGGCGATCTCGGCGACCACGGCGTTCAACAGGTGGTCGCCGTTTCGCAGGGCATGGTGGGTGGAGATGGTCATGCCGTCGCGTAAGCCGCTCGCCTCGATCGCCTCCCGAAGCGAGCCGAGCACCTTCCCGGCGCCCGGGTTCACCCTCCTGAGCGCCCTGGTGGCGACGTTTCCGGAAGGGGAACGCGAGAAAGGGTCCCGGTAACCGGCAAGCCGCATGCCGGCGTAGCTCTCCGGTATCTCCCTGCCAAGGCTATTGAGCGCCATGTATCGCCTCCTCGTCGATCAGGGTGTCCACCATGCCGTGGGCGTAGGCCGTCCGCAGCACCCGCGCAGCCCGCTTCACCACCGGGGCGTCCACCATCTTCCCTCCCAGCGAGATCACCCCGGTCCCCAAAAGGCGCGCCCGCTGGATGGCCTCGATGACCTGCAGGGCGTAATCGACCTCCTGCTGTTTGGGGGCGAAGACCTCGTGCACCACCTCGATCTGGCGCGGGTTCACCAGGCACTTGCCGGTGTAACCGAGGCGCTTGGCGAGCTCGGTCTCGGCGCGCAGCCCCTCCATGTCCCCCACGTCCGCGAAGATGGTGTCGATGGCCTGGATCCCCGCGGCCTTGGCGGCCCAGAGCACCCGGGTGCGGGCGTTGAAAAGCTCCTCGCCCCCCTTGGTGCGCTCGATCTCCATGCTGGCTGTGTAGTCCTCGGCCCCGAAGGCGAGCGCGAAGATGCGCTGGGAGCTGTTGGCTATGCCGACCGCGTTGATGACGCCGAGGGCGCTCTCGAGCGACGGGAGCACGCCGAAGCGCCCGATCTCCAGCTCGAGCTCCTCCTCGAACTCGGTCAAGAGCGTGTCGAGGCGCTCCACGATCTCGGGGGTGTCAGCCTTGGGGAGCCTTATGCCGTCGGGAAGCGCCGGGAGCACAACCTTGAGGTCCTCGTAGCCCCAGCGGCTGTCGAGCGGGTTGATCCGCACCAGGAGCTCCTTGTTACGGTCGCTGTAGTTCAAAAGGAAGTGCTTGACCAGGTGGCGGGCGGCGTCCTTCTCGCTCATCGGGACGGCGTCCTCGAGATCGATGATGACGGCGTCGCAGTTGAAGATATGGATGTTCTGCAGCATGGAGGGCATGTTGCCCGGGACGTACAAGAGCGAGCGCCTCAGCGTGGAGTCGGGCATCAGGCACCCCCTTCGTCGATGTAGATGGTCGGGATGCCGCCTACCTTGGAGACGTGGCGCTCGACCCCCTCGACGTTCAACTCGGTCAGCACGATCTCGCAGGTGGCGAAGACCTCGGCCTCGTAGAGGTGGCCGCCGATGACCTCGCCGGAGGACTTGGAGGCCAGGATGTGGAAGTGGCAGTCCAGTAGGTCGGTTTCTCCCGGGACGATATTCCCCTGCAGCCCCAGAAGCTCCAACGGCCCCTCGATCTCGTGAATGGTGATCCGCGGCGTGGTGATCGGGAGCCTGGCGCCGGTCTTGATGCCGCGCAGCTTCACGTTCTTCACGCTCCCCAGGGCCGAGACGATGGCTGCATAGCGCACGTCGGCCAGGTGGGCGAACTGCAAGAGCCGCGTGGTGAGGCTCTCGCCCGGGGTGATCTTGATGATGAAGCGCCTCGCCTGGGAGCATTCCTTGTACCAGAGTCCTTCCATCTATGCCTCCGCCGCCCGCAGGATGGCCGTTTCCAGCCTCGCCTCGATGGCGTAGTCGAGCGCGCCGCGGTCGGTGATCCTGACCTCGCCCGCCTCGATGCCGTGCCGCGCCAGCACCAGGTCCACCCTGGCCCGGATCAGCTCCCCGAACTGCTTCAGCACCGTCGACTCTATGGTCACGGTGAGCTCTTCGGCCGGTGCCAGCACCACCATGAGGTCGCTGGACTGCATGGTCCCCGCCTGCACCTTCCTCATTATCTTCATGCCCTGTCCTCCCCGGTATCCCAGATGCGTCTCCCCTCGCGCGAAAGGAGGAACCTCATGGTGCTTTGCGGCACCAGTTCCGAAACCCCGCGGGTATCGCCGCGGCAGAGCCTATCCCGAACCATCGAGGCGCTGATGGCCGCGCCACGGGCGTCCAGCCGCTCCAGCTCCGTCACCGCGATCCCGAAATCCGGCAGGATCCTGTGCATGGCGGCGTTGTAGCGCGCGGTGGTACTGCAGAGCGGCTCGCTGCCGACGAAGCGCGTCGTTATCTGAAAGAAGGGGGCGATGCGGCCGGCGAAGAGCAGCAGGTCCAACTCCATCTGTATCTCCGCGCCGGGGTCGCCGTCCTTCAGGAAATAGGTCGGGAAGGTGACGCTGGAGACCGCATAGCAGGAGGTGTCCAGAAGCGTCACGTTGGTGAGGTCGCAGGTCCCTTCCCGCGCCATCCTGAAGCGGTACTCGAAGGGGAAAAGAGAGCGCTCCTCCCGCACCACGAAGAGGTAGAGCCGATCGACGCGGCGTGCGGCCTCCTCGACGAGGTAGCGGTGCCCCAGCGTGAAGGGGTTGCAGTTGGCGACGATGGCCCCGTTGGTTCCCGGGGCAACCAGTTCCTGGTGGCGCGCCAGGTAGCGTCCGAGTCCGTCTCCGTACTCAAGGAGCGCGCTTTTGCCCGAGGAGGCCAAAAGGGTGAAGTTGAGCGCCTCGAAGCTGGTCGCCTGGGCCGGGGCGGTGAAGACGAAGAAGGAGTCGAGACCCTCTTGGAAGCCGCGCCCCACCAGTTCGGTCACCACCTGGTCAAGCAGTGTCCCCCCCTGGTGCTCCCGCGCGACAGCGAGCATCTTCAGCACGCGACCAGCCCTGGCTCCGGCGGCGACCATGCGCCCGGCCTCGAAGATGCCGACCAGGTCGTCATAGGGGGGCTCGAAAGAGAGGCCGCTTCCCTCGATGAGAGCCCGCGCCTGCCGCACGTCGTCCGTTGAGAAGAGTGAGGTCACCATGGTGAGGAGCGTACCACCGTTCAGGGCTAAACGAAATCATGTATACCATGTTTCCTGCGGTTCCACCTCGACAGCGTCGACAGAGCGTCGACAGGGACGTTGTTAAAAATTTAAGATTCTAATACTGCAACCCTCAAAAACCTGGGGCAAGGCAGGAAGTAGAGAACAGGTTCCGCCGATCAGCAATCAGCGAGGGATGCGGTCAACACCCTGCACCGCGAGGGGACGTTGTTTTGGTTGACTTACTCCAAGAAATCAACTAAATGAGAAATGCCGTCCATTTCATCGCTCGACAAAAGAAGACGGCGTTCTGCAGCAATACAACCAGCACATTCTATGTTTGCAAGGAGCACGATAATGAGTTTGGCATCACAGTGTAAATTTTTTGGTCACGTCATCCCGGTTGAAAAGGCTTTGGCTGTAAGAGATGCGGCTTTGCCAGAACAGAAAGACTCCCTTCCTTTTGAGTGTGTAAAATGCGGGAAGCGGGTTCGACCACGGATTGCCGGAGACAAGTGGGTTGCGCACTTTGTGCACCTGAGCGAGAGCCCTGAATGTGATTTCACCGAGGCACCTTTACTGTATTGATCAAGTGCGATCATCAGAGGGCAGAGGGGAAGGTAGAGGAGGACCCCTTTTTTACCTAGTAGTGGCGGGTTGTTTTCAGAAAACGATTTGATAACCTTGACGTGGCAGTGGGCTCGACGGCGACGAACGCAACGGGAGGCACTATGAGCCACCACGACGCAGGGTGTGATTTCGGGCAACGCCAGGATGTGCAGATCATCTTGAAGGTTGTAGTTGTCCTATTACAACTGTTGCTGGCATTTCCGGCTTTGGCTGTCGAATCCGACAAGGTTTCGCACTTCGGGGGAGGGGCCGGAGCCGGACTTGCCGTTGGGACCATCATGTATCACTTTAAAACGGACATGGGACCCGCCAAGCGCATAGCAACCTCCACGGGATTTTCTCTCATACCGGGGGTGATTATTGAGGTAGTAGACGAAATATCGCCACATACCTCCTTCGGCTGGGATGACCTGCTGGCCGATGGCTTGGGAGCCCTTACCGGGGTGCTTGCCGCCGAGTTGATCAACGGCCAGTTTTGGATATCGGCATCCGGCAAGCAGATACGCCTGATAGGGCACTGGTGATGTCTGGACGACGAGGTGACATTTCAATCTCGAGACCCTTCAGGCGTCACCTGTCTCATTCTCCTCAAACCTCCAATCGCCACCGCTACTGTGCAAGCCACTCACACATTAGCCGCAATTCCACCTCAACCGGGAAAGAGAAGAGAGAATCCGCACGCAAAAGGGGAAGATGATCCTTCTGCCTATCGGAAAATGGGGGCAAGCGCCGAAGTGGGAGTAAATCCCTGTCGGGCGTCTGCCCCCTTTGCCTTTCCGCGCCGACCGGGCGTACCCGGCAGCACGCGCCTTAACCTTGTTTCGCTTTCGCAGATGGTCTATAACCGTTCTTCGACGGAAGAGATCGGGGGAATCAGGGGCTTATGAAACCGTCCCCCTCGGCAGGAGAAGTCAGGCGGTGCCTGTTTCTGCTGATGCCCAATTGCCCAGACCCGCCGAACTTTTATTGCCCGCCGAAATAGGTGTTACCCCTACCTTGGCAAACAGAGGTCCCAGACACTGACATGAACAGATCATCACGTAATCGCCTGAATCCACGACTTCTGCCGCTCTTTCCTGGCGACACTCTCTTTGACCGGATTGCCCGGGCAGTTTGCCGGGCAGGGTGCCTGCCGCGAAAGGAATTGTACGAGGCTTGGGAGGTGGCGCGCCGGGTTCACCGGCGTTTTCGCGGCGGCAGGGTGGTGGACCTCGCGTCGGGACATGGTCTGCTGGCGCAGATACTCCTGCTCCTGGATCCGGAGATCCCTGAAGCGATTGCCGTGGATCGTCGCATTCCCGAGAACGCGGCACTCCTTGCGGCTGAACTGCAGGCGGACTGGCCAAGGCTCGCCGGGCGGGTGAGCTTTATCGAAAGGGATCTCGAGGAGGTTCCGTTGCTTCCAGAGGACCTCGTTGTTTCCGTCCACGCCTGCGGCGGCCTGACGGATCTGGTGCTGGAGCGTGCAATGGCGGCCCGCAGCAGGGTGGCGGTGCTTCCCTGCTGCCACGATCTCAGGAATTCTGACGGGGGCGGATTGCAGGGCTGGGTCGACGACGCACTCGCTGTCGATGTGACAAGGGCGGCCTTGCTCCGTTCCCGCGGCTACAGAGTGTACACCCAGACCATCCCCGAAGACATCACCCCGAAAAATCGCCTGCTGATCGGTGAACCGATCGGATAAACCGTGGAACGCGGGACCTGGGAGGAATTACCCTTAGCATCTGCGACTCAATACTGCTCATACTCAATGCGCATCCTCCCTTTAGGCGCTCGCCCTGAGCTTGGGTAGGAAGGTGCCGTCCCGGCGGCAGGACCACTGTTTTGCACTTCTTCACCATACCATCTCCTGGATTCCATTCCCGACCCTCCCGACGAAGCATATAACGATCCCTGCATCTTGTACGGCCTGCGCAGGATCGTATGGGCGCTTGAGATTGCCTCGCCACGCTGCTTGGTCCAGATAGCTGTCCAGATGTCAGCCGTTATTGAAACCATCTGTGGGTACACCGACCGCTTTTCATATTTTTTCAAGGCATAGAGCTTTTCGACGAGGCGGTTCAAGGGTTCCTGGCTATATCCCGGGTAGCGGATAACATACTCATTGTTGTAGTAGTTGTGTAATGCCGTGCTCAGGTTCTGATGTAACCCATCCCTCAGTACGTCATCGCCGCTTGGTCGCATGGCCACTTCGAAAATAGGACGCACCGTTTCGCCCAAACGTCTGGCAAGGACCTTTGAAGCCCCGACCTTGATGCGGTCGCACATTTCGATGAAAGCCGGCTCGGTCATTGGAGGATTCTTCCAATAATCGTTGATCACTTTGAAAGTCGAATACTTCTTCACTTCGCTTATATCGGAACTGAGAAACCGCGACATTTCCATCGGCACCAACGCCAACACATCCTCTACAAAGTTCGAAGTAAGAGACATGTCCATGTTTTCATGGATTTCCATGTGGTTGGCACCGGATTTATCGTGTGCATATAAAGGAGTGGCGATAATCATCGAAGCAAAAACCAGTTGAATTATCCACCGTATCCTCATACATCCTCCAGGAAGGTATTTTTACCGGGGGACATGCCCCTTAACCGGCTGATATAACATAGAATATGAGATAAGGAAAGTATTATTAGGGAAAGGATATGAAGCGAGAGGCATTATTTGAAGGAATAAAGGGGAGAATACTTCGAGTACAGATGGTCCAGGTAGGGTTGAACTGGCAACGGATCGCTAGTCATGGACTGAACCAGTTCCGTAGCAGTAAACTTCGAGCCGTGTCTGTAGATATTGCTCTTGAGCCAGGACAGCAACGAGCTGAAAGATCCTGCTTCTATTTCCTGTAAGATCTCAGGTTGTTCGTTAGTTGCGCAATCGTAGCATACGGCACTGATAATGTTGCCTATGGTATAGCCTTGAAAGCCTCCACCAAACAAGTCACAGTACCAATGCACGTCCTGCAGGACCCCCTCCGCGCAGGTGGAAGGCGTGACCTTCAGATCACTGCGATAGCGTTCATTCCATGCCTCCGGGAGGTCTTCCACCTTCAACGTCCCCTCCAGCAAGGCAAGCTCCAGATCGAAACGAATCATCACGTGCAGGTTGTAGGTGACTTCATCAGCTTCGGTCCGCTTCAGCGAGGGTTTTACCTTGTTTATTGCACGATAGAAGGTCTCCAGGGAAACGCCTTCGAGTTGGTCAGGAAAGACCGCTTTCAGTACGGGGAAAAAGTAGCTCCAGAACCCGTGGCTTCGCCCGATCAGATTCTCCCAGAGCCGGGCCTGGCTTTCATGGAGCCCCATCGATGCCACCTTGGCAAGTGGGGATCCTTCATACGCACTCGATATTCCTTGTTGATACATTGCGTGACCAGCCTCATGCAATGTGCTGGAGAAGGAGTCGAAAAGACTGTACTCGTTTACACGGGTTGTAATTCGCACGTCATCGACGGACATATTGATGGTGAACGGGTGTATGGAGAGGTCCTGTCTGCCACGCATGAAGTCATAGCCGCATCTCTCAATGACTCCCTGGCCGAATCTTATCTGCTGCCTCTTCGGATACTTTCTGAATAGAAACGAGTCGTCTGGCTCAGGGAGGTCCATGATCGTCTCGACCAACGGTATCAGCCTGTCGCGCATTTCATCAAAAACTCGTCTGAGCGTGGAAACCGTCATCCCGGAATCCTGATTCTCGATCAGGGGATCAGCTATGTGTTCATAGCCGGGGAAGAATCCCGCGTACTCCCGGCTCAGATCAATGGCAGTCTTAAGCAATGGCGTAACTATTGAAAAATCGTTTTCTTCACGAGCTCTCCACCACGCGTCATGGCATTGCGACTTATGTTCCTCCAACGTCGTTACGAACTGTGACGGAATTCTCACCGCCCGGTCGTACTCACGCTTTGCAACTCTGATAAGGCCGGCATCATCCGAGTCGTACGGCAACTCTTCCGCCTTCACTGCGAGTCTATCCAGCAACTTGCCGATGGAGGCGCTGGTGAATTTTTCATGTGCCAGCCTTGCCAAGGTTGTTTTCTGCCTGGTATGAGCGGATGCACTATTAGCGGGCATGTAGACGCATTCGTCCCATTCCAGGAGTCTATTAACCGACTCCAGGTCTGAGACCTCCACTAGATGCCGCTTTAACTCGGTGACCGCTTCTCTCATTTGGTCCGTTCCGTGATGACATAGAGGGGGTCAACAAGATTCCAATACTATCTCCTGAAATTTTGATGTCAAAGGAGGAGGCTGGCCGAGACTCAGCAGAGGGCGGTTACAGAAGAGATCTGAGGCAGAGGCTGGCCATCCTTTCCTCATCCCATCCCAGTTCCGCAGCCATCACTTCGGCCACCACCGCTGCTGCCTCTCTGGCGGCGGCGGCATCCACATAAGCCAGGGGGACGCGACGGGCGACGAAATCCATCGGAGTAAGTGCCAGTTCCTGCCTCACCGCGTAGAGCACCTCTCCCTTCAGATAGGGATATCCTCCCACCAGCCTCTCCCCTCCCGCGCCCAGGCAAAGGCGGGCGACCTCGTCCGCCCTGTCGCCATAGGTGCGATCAAGATGGCGGGCAATATCGAGGTCGAAGCCATGCGCGTCCGCGAGAGGTGACGCGGCGTCTTCCCGATAGGCTTCACCTCCGTGCAACATGATGCTTTCGGTCCGACAGGGCGAGGCCTGGGCAAGTCCCTCCTGGCGGACCGCCCAGTCGACGGTGTCCTGGGCCATCTTCCGGTAGGTGGTCCACTTCCCGCCGGTTATGGTGATAAGCCCCGACGGCGAGCGATCGATGACGTGGTCACGGTGAAGCTTGGCGGTATCGAAGATGGAAGGATCGCGCGCCAGCGGCCTCAGCCCCGCCCAGGCTGCAAGGATGGTCCGATGCTCCGGCCGCAGCTGGAAATATTGTTCCAGGTGCTCCAGCAGGTAGTTGAGGTCCTCCTCCCCGACCTCCGGCTCCTCGCCGGCGACTGCGGGGCGATCGGTGGTGCCGACCAGGGTTCGGCCCTGCCAGGGGAGAACGAAGAGCACCCTGTCATCTTTCGTCCGGGGAACGAGTATCCCGGCGTCATCAGGAACGAGATTTCCCGCGAGGACGATATGGCTGCCGATACTGGGCTCTAACAGCGGCTCCGCCTGCGGGTTGTCCATTCGCCGGATGAGATCCACGGAGGGACCGCAGGCATTGACGACACAACGTGCTTTCATCTCCCAGGTCGCGCCGGTGATCTTTTCTCTCACCCGCACTCCGGCCACTCTTCCGCCCTCCCTGAAAAACTCCACCACCTCCACGTAATTCGCCACCGCGGCGCCTTGTTCCAAAGCGGTAAGTGCCAGGGAGAGGTTCATCCTGGCGTCATCAAACTGGCCGTCATAGTAGAGGACTCCCCCCTTGAGCCCTTCCTTCCTGAGCATCGGGAAGCGCCTCAGGACTTCGGCGGTGCCGAGCACCCTGCTCGAACCGACCCCCATTCGCCCGGCCAGAAAGTCGTAGAGCTTCATCCCTGCCAGGAAATAGAGCAGGTCAGAAAGGCGGTAGATCGGGACGACCAGCGACAGGCGGCGGCAGAGGTGAGGGGCGATCCGCAACAATATCCCCCTCTCGCGCAGGGCATCCTTTACCAGGTTCAGATTGACCCGGTCCAGGTGGAGCACCGCTCTCTCCAGGTAGCGTACGCCGCCGTGGATGAGCTTGGTGCTCCTGCCACTGGTCCCGGAGCCGAAATCCCCCTTCTCCACCAGGGCCACCTTCAATCCCCGGGTCGCGGCATCGAGAGCGACCCCGCAGCCGGTGGCGCCGCCGCCGATGACGAGGAGATCGAATACCTCTCCCGTTTTCATGGCATTGAGGATGGCTTCCCGCTGTGTGTCCACATCTTCCCCCTGTTCCTCATCCGCATGGGCAAGTGCTCCGCAACTGCTGCCGCCTCGTTAAGGACGCAAGCTATATGGTACCAACGAATCGATCCCACGCTCCCTTTGCGGGGAGAATTCATGGGCAGGAGCCGGACCAGATTCCCCTGCGTGAACGCCCCCCTTCTTCCGGGGTAAAAGTTTCCTTTGCCGCTTGACGCCGCTACCTCCCGGCTATACATTAAAATCTAATAATTTCAAACAGCTTGCCACCAGGCACATTACGGAGGTCACCCTTCATGGAATATTTCGTCTGCCCGTGCCCGGCGACCGGCGAGGTGCTGCTGGACGGCTCCCCCCAGGGTCCCAACAAGGACGCAGCCGGCAACCTCTTGATCAAACAGTGCAATGAAGGGGTGCATACCGTTTCCCTGCGGTTCAGCGATGGTAAGACCTGCAGCCCCCGCGAGGCCAAGGTCGAGATCGCAGACAGCGATCCGATCCGCCCCTTGAAGGTGGTGTTCCGATGCGTGTGCTAGCCTTGTCGCTGCGGCTCTATCTGGCGGCGGCGCTCCTGCCCTTTTTTGCCGGCTGCGCCCACTACCCTGAAAACCCTTCGCTGGCGGCGATTTCCGAGCACACCGGGTACCGCTACGACAACGTGCGACGGCCGCCCACCAAGGAGAGGCCCTTCGTGGTCGTGGCCTTTTCCGGTGGCGGGACCCGCGCCGCCGCCTTCTCCTTCGGGCTGATGGAGGAGTTGCAGCAGGTCCGATACTCGGCGCCGGACGGCTCCCAGAGACGGCTGCTCGACGACGTGGAAATCATCTCCTCGGTCTCCGGGGGAAGTTTCACCTCGGCCTACTACGCGCTCTTTCCCGAAACCTTCTTCTCGGAGTTCCCGGAGCGCGTCCTGAACCGTGACATCCAGGGGGCCTTGGTCCGGCGGCTGTTCAATCCCTACAACTGGTGGCGTCTGGCGTCTCCCAATTTCAGCCGCATCGACATGGCCGACGAGTACTACGACGACATATTCAAGGGAAAGACCTTCGGCGACCTCCTCAGACGTCCTAGAGGGAGCTCACCCTTCCTGGTCCTCAACGCCACCGACATCGGCATCACCCATCGCTTCGAATTCACGCAGGATCAGTTCGACCTCCTCTGTTCCGATCTTTCCGACGTCACCATCTCGCGCGGGGTGGCAGCTTCGTCAAACTTCCCGGTGGCCTTCGCGCCGCTGACGCTGGACATCCACAAGAAGGAGTGCGGCCCGCTGCCGGTGTGGGTCGGCAACGCACTGCAACCGGGAAACCGCGATAAACGCAGGGTTTCCGAGGCCACCGCTGCGCACTCCTACCGCGAGCCGGACCGGCGCTACGCGCACCTTCTCGACGGGGGTCTTTCGGACAACCTGGGGCTGAGAGGGCCGTTCGAGGCGGTGACCACCACCGACAGCGCCTGGAGCCTGGTCAGGTTCATCAACCAGGACCGGATAGGGAGGATCATCTTCATCTCTGCCAACGCCAAAACCACCAAGAAGAGGGACTGGGATGAAAAGAGTCCTCCTCCCGGGACCAGGGCGGTCCTCGACGTGGTCATGAACGGGCCGATGGATGACGTCTCTTTCGACAGCCTGGAAAGCACCGACGGCCACTTCAAGCAGATGAAGCAGCTGAGCAAAACCATTGACTCATGCAACGATCATCTCAAGGAGGCGGGCCAGACAACGAGAGGCGGGGGGAGTACGTGCAAGTGCCCCAAGCCGGCGCCGCTCCCCAACCCGCTCACCACCGACTACAGCTTTACCGAACTCACCTTCGACGACATCAAGGACCAGCACCTGCGCACCTGCCTGCAGGGAGTACCGACCAACTTCTCGCTGCCGGAGCCGACGGTGCGTCTGTTGCGCCTTTCGGCCCGACATCTCCTCATGAACTCCCTGAGCTTCAGGGAAGTGATGCAGCGGATGGATCCGGCCTGGCAGCCGCGCCAGATCGCCATCGACACGGGCCTGATCGGGGAGGTCTGTGGACAGAAGAAACCATAAAGTAATCAGGGACGGCGAGGCGCCCGGGACGGCCGGGGCGCCCCAGACCGACCCGCTGCGTACTGTGCGGCGAACCCTTTTCCCCTATTCATGAGACATATCCAGCAAAATCCCACAGCAAACTCCTTCCGGCCACCGGAAATTCACAGAGTCCCGTCTTTTTTCAGATTTACATCCAAAAAATATTAGCCTATATTTCACAAACAATTTTATGACTGTTCCTGCCCTGCCGCGACTGGCAGCGCCCCGCAATCACGCGCTGGCCTGGGAGTTATCAGTGAAAGAGAAGACAACGCCCGTGCGGCGACGTTCCCGACTGCAGCGGACCATGAAGGGAGTGGAGCAGCTCTTCAAGCGTGGCTTGCTCGCCGTATTGACCCGCCTGGCCGCACCACGGGCGGAGGGGCCACCTCGTTGGCATGGTGGCACGCTGCGCGTGCTGTTCCTGCGGCACGACAAGATCGGCGACATGATCCTCAGTACCGCCGTCATCCGCGCCATCGCGCGGTCCCACCCCGATATCGAGCTCGACGTTCTGGCATCCCCCTCCAATGCGGCCGTCCTGGAGCATGATCCGCTGGTGCACCGGGTGGTACGCTTCAACGTCCGCCGCCTTCGGGAGTACCCGGGGCTGCTGCGCCATCTCAGGGAGGCCCGCTACGACATCGTGGTCGACTGCATGGTCTTCAGCCAGTCGCTGACCACCATGCTGCTGATGCTGGCCACCCGCGCACCGTACCGGGTAGGCGTGCTGAAGCCCGGGAAGCCGAACATCTACACCATGTTTGCCGAACTGGCCGGCCCCGACGCCCACCACGTGGAGCATCTCGCCCGGCTCGCCGTGCCTTTCGGGGTGGCGGCGCAGGACGCGCTACGGCTGGAAATAGTGCTGAAGGAGGCGGAACGGACAGCGGCACTGGCCCAGTGGAATGCGGGGAAGCGGCAACGGGTGCTGGTAAACATAAGTGTGGGGAAGGCATTCCGTCAGTGGGCCGACGAGAACTTCATCACTGCCACGCGGCACCTGAAGGCATGCCTGCCGCAGGCGCGCATAATGATCCTCCACGCTCCGGGAGAACGGGATCGGGCCGATGCCATTGCCGGCGCTGCCGGGGTGGAGCGTGCCGAGACACCCGGCGTGCGCGAGGCTCTCGCCCTGGTCGCCACGGCCGACCTGGTATTCACGCCGGATACCAGCATCCTGCATGCGGCGAGCGCGTTCCGCATTCCGACGGTAGCCATGGTCACGCGAGATCATGTGGTGCGCTGGGGGCTGTACGGGACGGAGGGGGAGCTGGTCCCATCGGCCGGAGATACCCTGGCCGACGTGTCGCTCTCAGACGTGATCGAGGCAATTGGCAGGGTGGCAGCGAGATTCCGCGGTATGGAAAACGGGGAGTTGGCCGCTAGCGACCGGGGGCCTCGCACACCAAGATATGGTACAGCTTGACCAGGTAGCGGGACGCCTCCTGGTAGATGCCTTCGGGGAACTTCGATTCCCTGGGCCCGGCCACGTTCAGCACCGAGATTTCCCGGGCCTGTATCCACTTCACTACATCGTGGGGCTCCGTCACCTGCTCCGCATCGAGCTGGACTATAAGGCATGGCTTGTGATGCTGCACGGCGTAGTCGTAGGTCGCCCTGGTCCCCTCCGTCAGCGGTCCCTTGTTGAGGATCAGGGTGCCGTCGGAATCAACCACGTTCCTCTCGGTCCTTAAGCTGTACTGGCCGGAGTCGAGTTCCACCAGCGGATAGCAGTCGGGAATCACTCCATCTTCAGCTTTTCTGCCTTTGGGACAAGAACCGCCCACGGGGATTCCGGCTTCCACAGCGGCATCCAGGGCAGCGCGGTCCACTCCGGTTTGTCCTCCAGAAATAATCCTGCCGATCATGATCGTCCCCCTTATTACAGATTCAATATAAAAGGTACCACACCTTCGACGCCCTGAAACAGAAAGGTGATTTTGTCGCTTGGGGAGATCGGTTATACGATCGCTGGCACTGTGTCACCGATCGATCGTATTGAAGGTGAGATGGAAGACATCTGGAACAGCCTATGGTTCACTGTGTCAAATTAAATAGCTTTGACTTTTATCCGTATTTGCATTAATGTTCGTTACGTTTATTAATGCCCCGCTCCGACTGTAGATGATTCATCTGTTGTTTAATGCAATGGGAGAGCGAATGCTTCAGAAAAAAGGATCGTCCCTAAGCCTCTTTTTGATCCCCTCTCTCCATATCCTGCTCACCAGCAGGTCAGGTTCGGAAAGGTCAAGCTCTACAACGTGAAGGTTCGGTAGTACCGGGCGGTGCCGCTGCCGGTAAGCCCTGAAGTAATAATTGAAATCACCCTTCTCCCCCATGGAAAGGGTTTTGACTTTGTAGCCGAGTTGGATTACCCTAAGCCCCACTTCCTTGACCCCGCTCCGATTGCAATTCGTTTTTATTTTACTGAAATGACAGGAGAGCCAATGCCTAGTAAACTCCCCCTGCACCGAAGCCTGCTTTTGATCCCCGCACTCCATCTCTTCCTCGCCACAGCCACCCTGGCGGCAGCGCCCGAAGGGCTACCCACCCACCCTGTACACGTCAAGGACGGGGTGGTACTTCCCGGGCCGGAGGAAGAGACCGCCCCGAAGCTGCTGCGTTACGCACCTGGCCGCGTGATCGTGAAGCTCAAGGAAGGGATGAGCACGCAGGAACTTGCCCGCCACAAGGAAAAGCACAAGCTGAAGATTAGCGAGAAGAAGCTCGCCAACACCGAGCACCACCGCTTCAAGGACCTCTACGACGTCAGGGCGGCGGACGATGCCAACCTGCCGGCCCTGGCTGCCGAACTGATGGAGAACCCCGCGGTCGAGTACGCCGAACCGATCACCATCTCCTCCGCCCAGATGGTCCCTAACGACCCGCTCTACCCGCAGCAGTGGAGTCACAGCAACGCCAAGGCTCCAGCGGGCTGGGACATCACCACGGGGAATTCCTCCGTGGTCATCGCGATCATTGATACCGGGGTCGACTACACCCACCCGGACCTCTCCGCCAACATCTGGCACGACGCGAGTGGAAATCCCGGCAAGGATTTCGTCGACATCGTTACCTCTTCCTACACCAGCTCGGGATACCAGACGATCGCCGGCGAGGACTACACCACCGTCGACTTCGACCCCAAGGACTACAACGGCCACGGCACCCACGCGGCCGGGATTGCGGCGGCCGGCGGCAACAACGGTGTCGGGATCTCCGGCGTCTGCCCGTCCTGCAAGATCATGCCGGTCAGGGCAGGGTTCACCCTGCGCCAAAACGGCACCGATTACGCGTTCTTCGAGAGCGACGACCTGGCCAACGCCATCATCTACGCCGCCGACAACGGCGCCAAGGTCATCAACATGAGCCTCGGAGGGAACTACTCGACCCTGGTCGACGATGCCATCAGCTATGCGGACTCGAAGGGGGTCGTCCTCATCGCCGCGGCGGGAAACAACCAAACCGCCTCGACCACAAGCGCGTATCCCGCGGCCCTGAGCAAGGTTTTGGCAGTCGCAGCCACAGGCAACACAGACCTGAGGGCCTCCTATTCCAACTACGGATTCTGGGTCGGCGTGGCAGCCCCCGGCGGCGACGGCAGCTATCCAATCCTCAGCACCGTACCCACCGTCGGGAGCTTCAGCGATCCCACAGGGTACAAGACGGGCTCCGGCACCTCCATGGCCTCGGCGTACGTTGCCGGCCTGGCGGGCCTCATCCTGTCCAAGAACCCGAGCCTGACCAACCGGCAGGTCATAGCCGGCATCAAGCAGGGGGCCGACGTCTACAACTCGGATATTGCGAACTCCACGGAGTACATCGGGGCCGGGCGCGTCAACGTCTATAAGACCCTGTCCGCCACCACAACCGCGGCCAGCGCGACACTGTCATCTCCGATCGATGACTTCATGGCCGGCAGCGGTCTGGCGATAACCGGATCGGTAACGGCGCCCTATCAAGTCCTCTACGGCTCCGGGATCTATCCCAGCACCTGGACCCAGATCGCCTCGGGACAGGCCACCAGCGGGGTGCTGGCCACGCTGGACGCGGCAGTCGCCACCGCGACCATCGAGCAGGGCACCATCAAGGTGGTGGCCCAGGATCAAAACGGCACGGTGTCGACCGTTGTACACGGGACGGTAGGGAAGCACTTCCTTCCAGGTTGGTCACAGAACTTTTCGTCCACCGCCAAATCCACCATCCTCTATAACGCCCCGACCCTGGCGGACATCGACAAGGACGGCCTGGACGAGATCCTGATCGGCGGCTACGACAGCTCCGGCAGGGCCATGGTCAACGCCTTCAAGCCTGACGGGCGACAGGCCGCCGGATGGCCGCAGAGTGTCGCCGGTTCGACCATTGTGGACTACGCTCCTGCCGTGGGAGATGTCGACGGCGACGGCAACCTCGAGGTGGTACTCCCTACAAAACTCAATGACAGCCTCAACCTGTGGGACAGGTCGGGGAACCTCCGCTGGTCCAAGGTGCTGGAGCCCGACACCAACATCCTCAATGTAACCCTTGGCGATCTCAACGGTGACGGCAAGGACGAGATCATCACCCAGACCTACAACTCCACCATGTACGTCCTCGACGGCCAAGGGAACACTTTGTGGTCCTATCTCCTCGGGGAGTACGACACGATGCACAACTACAAGACGGTGGCCGTGGCCGACCTCTACGGGGACGGGAAGAAGGAGATCGTCAAGAACCTCATCAAGAGCATCAAATTCGCCGCCGGGGACTTCTACCGCACCATGGGCGGATCGCTGATGGTATTCAACAACGACGGCAGCGTGCGCTGGAAGCACGACTGGCCTGAGCCCGGGGAAAACCTGACCCTGACCAAGTACTATCAGTTCTACCCCGTAGCATCGCCGGTGGTGGCCGACATCAATAACGACGGCAGCCCCGAGATCATCGTCAGGGTAAGAG
This sequence comes from Geomonas sp., assembly GCF_056994735.1. Lineage (NCBI taxonomy): Bacteria > Pseudomonadati > Thermodesulfobacteriota > Desulfuromonadia > Geobacterales > Geobacteraceae > Geomonas > Geomonas sp. The sequence goes on along the minus strand of NZ_JBXKJL010000135.1, from coordinate 5,714 downwards.
CCTGGAGGGGGGGCGACACGGGAACCACGGAGATCAACACCCGTTTCTACGCCTTCGACACGAACGGGTCGGTGCTGCCCGGTTGGCCGGTGACCTACCCGGGGTATCCCAGCTACGGCGAGATGGCAGTGGGGGACCTGATGCTAGACGGCCGCAGAGTGGTGGTCGGAGGGACCTTCGACAAGGTATTGGCGATAAAGTACGACGGCTCTTTCCTCTTCACCCCTGTCGCCGTAACTCTCCAGGGGAATGCCACCATAGCCGACGTCAGCGGAGACGGCAGGCCTGACATAGTGGCTTACGACGGAACCAATTTCAAGGTCATCCAGGGCGGCCTCGTCTCGACCCTCCCCATCACCGCCAAAAACTCCACCGGGTTCAAAGTCAACAACAGCCCGATCCTCACCGACCTCAATAAGAGCGGCTCCGAAAAGCTCATCTTCTTCGAGGGCGATAACAGATCGCTGCTGTGGGCCTGGGATCTCCAGGTCCCCCATGTCCCGGCGGCGGAGCAGTGGCCCCAGTTCGGCTTTGACTCCAGGCACAGCGGCGTCATCGGCAGCCCGTCCCTGTCGCAGGTTTCCATTGCCACCTCCGCATTGCCGGACGCCATGTCGGGCGTCCCCTACAACCTTTCCCTCACCGCGGCCGGGGGAACGCCCCCCTACTCCTGGTCCGTCACCAAGGGGTCGCTGCCGAGCGGCATCACCCTCGACGGCGCAACCGGGACCCTTTCCGGAACACCCGCCGGTCCGGGCACGTCCACCTTCACCGTCAGGGCGATGGACATCCACGCGGCCACCGCCATCCGGACCCTGACCGTGACCTCGGGTGGGGCTTTTCTTTCAGCCAAGGTCACCGGCAGCAGCACGCGCTACTTCAGCCTCCTTCAGGACGCCTATAACAGCTGCCTGGACGGCGACACCATCCAGCTGCAGGGAGTCCTGTTCAGCGAGTCGCCGCGCTTCGACAGGGATGTCACCGTCTCCTTGATAGGGGGGTACGATGGCACCTTCACCTCCAACGGCGGCGCCTCCCTCATCAACGGCTGCATGTCGGTCAGGTTCGGCAAGGTCAAGCTCAACAACGTGAAGCTGCGCTAGTAACGGGCGGGCCGTCTGCCGGTAAGGCCTGAATAATGTTGCAATCCCTATCGAGCTGTGGCACTTTGTGCCCACTCGATAGGGGCCACTAATGAAGAAACCATCAAAGCTCTTTGCCGTCGGCGACATCAACGCCTTCTTCGGCCTGATGCTGGACAACATGTCCGACCTGGTCATCATGGCCGCCATCCTCACCGGCGTCTTCGGCATGCCGCGCGACCTGATCCTCTCCCGGATGCTTCCCGGCAGCGCAGTCGGGGTGCTGGTCGGAGACCTCCTCTACTCGTGGCTCGCCTGGAGGCTCGCCAAGAGAACCGGCCGCGACGACATCACCGCCATGCCGCTCGGCCTCGACACCCCCTCGACCTTCGGCATGGCCTTCGGCGTCATCGGCCCGTGCTACCTCGCCACCAAGGATGCCCATCTTACCTGGCAGGTGGCCATGTCGACCATCGTGCTGATGGGGCTCTTCAAGATCGCCGTTTCCTTCTGCGGTCCTGCGCTGCGCAGAGCCATACCGCGGGCTGGTCTCTTGGGAAGCATCGCCGCGGTCGCCCTGCTGCTGATCGCCTACCTCCCCTTCCTCAAGCTTTTCGCCTCGCCAGTGGTCGGCTTTCTTTCCATGGGCATCGTCTTCATCTCCCTGCTGGCCCGCTTCAAGCTTCCCATGAGAGTCCCCGGCGCCCTGGCCGGCATTCTTTGCGGCACCGTGGCCTACTACCTCCTCGGCGCCCTGGGACTCCTTCCGGACGGAGTCCATCCCCCCCTGGGCGCCCCGGCCCTCGGCTTTTACCTGCCGTTACCCTCCCTGGAGTTCCTCCCCGGCCTCCCCAAGGCTATGAGCTACCTGCCGCTGGCCATCCCCTTTGCGCTGGCCACGGTGGTAGGCGGCGTCGATGTCACCGAGAGCGCGGCTGTGGCCGGCGACGATTACAACACGCGGGACATTCTGCTGGTGGAGGGATTCGCGACCCTGCTGGCGGGTTTGTGCGGCGGGGTGATCCAGTCCTGTCCGTACATCGGCCACCCGGCCTACAAGGAGATGGGGGGACGTTCCGGTTATACCATCGCCACCGGCCTCTTCATCGGCTTCGGGGCTATCTGCGGCTACCTCTCCTTCTTCGTCGGGCTACTCCCGGAGGCGGCGGTGGCCCCCATCCTGATTTTCATCGGCATCGACATCACCGCCCAGGCCTTCGAGGCGACTCCGGTCAGGCATTACCGCGCGCTGGCCATCTCCTTCATCCCGGTCATCGCCTGCCTCATTTCCATCGAATTCGGACAGCTCATGGGGGGGCTCGGCAAGAGCGCGGCGGACCTCTCGGGGGAACTCCTGGCCACCTTCAAGGCCACCACCATCCTCGGCAACGGCTTCATCGTGACCTCGGTGCTGTGGGGGGCCGCCTTCGCCTACGTGCTCGACCACCGGCCCGGAAAGTCGGCGATCTACCTGGCGCTGTGCGCCCTCTTCTCGGTGTGTGGGATCATCCACTCGCCCCTTCCCACCGGCGCCCTCTTCTCTCCGCTCGCCCCTCCTGCCCCCATCGTCTGGCATCTGGCCGCAGGCTACGGCGCCATGTCCCTCACCTTCCTCATCCTGCAGTGGTGGCGGACCGGGGTGGACTAATGGCAGGAGTGGCATACGCCGCGGTTCGCGCCCGGAAGGGCGCTCCTACCGGTCCGGTAATGGTGGCGGGCCCGGGTGGATCAATCGTAGGAGCGGCATCTTTGCCGCGATCCCCGGCAGGGTGCCTCCTGCGGTTGTATTAGATATAGTGACGGCGTTGCGAGATAGCTGCTAAGCGTCGCATTCCAGCAGGTTCTTATCGTCGGCCCCGGCGGATTGACGGGGGGCTTCCAGGAGATGGTCGGCATTGAGGCGGAGCCGGTTTTCCTCTACTTGGTCCACTCCCGGTGCGGTTATGGCCAGATGGCCGTTATCCAGGCGCTCGGCCCACCCCTTTGACTTCAGGTACCACAGGTGGAAATCCACCATCTCGGGGGGCGCATGGAGGAGTCGCGCCAGTTCAATCTCGCCGAGCCCGGGGTTGTTCATGTCGCGCCGGCGCTGCACGTAGAGCAGGGAAAGGAGGCGCTCCCTCGCCTGCTGGTCGTCGCCAAAAGCCGTCTTGTCGCCGGCCTCCGAGGTCAGAGCCCACTTGCGGTTCCAGTAATCCTGGTACTTCACGTCATATCCGGCGCGGATCTCCGGATCGGTCAGGGTCCGGTGGGCCTCCACGATCTGCTGGAAGCGACCGGTATCTGCTGTGGCCGAGTTATCGGGATGGAACTTCTTGGCAAGATGCCGGAAGATGTGTTCGATGGTCTGGGTGTCAGCATTTGGATGCAGCTGCAACAACTCGTAGTAGTCGACGAACTCTTTTCCGCTCATGAGCCTCACCCCCCAATCTTGATTTTAGGAAAGAATATCACGCACCTTCCCAAGTAAAACCGGCAACAACAACCTTTCTCAGACCTGCCAAATCTCCAGCGCCCCTTTCTCTGCACCTCGTGTATCTACAGCTGCCTTGCCCCTGCCCGCATTGGAGATGCTGACCCGGCGTCCATGCAGGATCTGGAGGGGGCCACGGTGCCAAATGTTTCTGGTGGGTTATACTGATGACGAACTTTCTTCGAAGGAACCCGCCCGATGCAAATCACCCGGACATCAATTCACCGCCTGCTGCTGTATCTCGTCGCGTTTGCGGTGGCGGTCGCCGTCTGCCTGCTGGCGGCGACCGCCGGTGCGGCGCCGCGGAAAAACCTGCTGATCTTCAACTCCTATACGCCGGGCTACAAGTGGACCGATGATATAAACGCCGGGATTGCCGACGCCATCCACCGGGCCGGTGACTCAGTCAGCATCCATAAAGACTTCATGGACACGAAGAGGGTCGCTGATGCCGAATACTTCCACCTTCTCTACCAGGCTTACCGCTACGAATTCAGGAACAGCAGGTTCGACGCCATCATAGCCACAGACAACGATGCTTTCGACTTCCTGCTGCAGTACCGGGACCAGATCTTTCCGGGGACGCCCGTGGTCTTTTGCGGGGTCAACGACTTCCAGCCCTCGCAGTTGCACGGCGCAAAGATGTTCACCGGAGTGAACGAGGCTGCGGACTTCAAGGCGACCATCGACCTGGCCCTGAAGCTCCACCCCGACACCCGGCAGATAGTGGTGATCAACGATACCACTACTACCGGTCGCACGGTCCACAACCAGCTGATGCAGCTACTCCCCGCCTACCGGGACAAGGTGACATTCCGGATGCTCGAAGACGTGGACATGCCGGAGATCCTGTCAGCGGTGCGGGGGCTGAAGCGGGGAACCATCGTCTTCTACACCTTCTTTTCCAGGGACAAGGCAGGCCGTTTCTTCGACTCCGACCAGAGCATCTCGATGATATCAGGCGCCTGCCCCGTCCCGATTTACGGAGCCTGGGACTTTAATCTCGGATATGGGATCGTGGGAGGCATGCTGACCTCGGGCTACAGCCAGGGCAGGACCGCCGGGGCTCTGGCCCTCCGCGTGCTGCGCGGCGAGAGCCCCGATCGGATCCCCGTGGTCATGAAGAGCCCTAACCGGTACATGTTCGATTACCGGCAGTTGCAGCGGTTCGACATCAAAGAAAAGCTTTTGCCTCGTGACAGCATCATCATCAACAGGCCGGCAGTCATCTATGCCGTGAACAGATCCGCCATCCTGGCGGCTGCCGCAGCTTTGATAGCGCTGGTGCTGATCATAGTGGTCCTCCTTCGCAATATCGCCATCCGGAAGGGGGCGGAGGAGGCCCTGTCGAAAAACGAGGAGAATCTGCGGCGGCTCAACGAGGAACTCGAGGAGCGGGTCCAGGAAAGAACCAGGGAGCTCAAGGAGCAAAACCGGCTGTTGCAGACGGAAACAGAGGATCGGATCAGGGTGATGGAAGAGCTTCGGGTGAAGGACCAGTTGCTGATCCACCAGAGCCGGATGGCCGCCATGGGCGAGATGCTGGGCAACATAGCGCATCAGTGGCGGCAGCCTTTGAACCTGCTGGGTCTGCACATTCAGGACCTTGGCCTCTCCTACAAGCTTGGCCACTTCACGGGGGAACTCCTTGGGGAGAACGTCTCCAAGTGCATGAAGATCCTGTCGCATTTGTCCAAGACCATAGATGACTTCAGGACCTTCTCGACTCCGGACAAGCAGAAGGTGCTCTTCAAGGTTCACGAGGTCATCGCCAAGACCATCTCCCTGACAGACGAAGCCTTCAAGAGCCAGGGAATAACTATCGAGACCATGATCGAGGGTGAGCCGGAAATAAACGGTTACCCCAATGAGTATGCGCAGGTGTTGCTAAACCTCCTGATAAATTCCAAGGACGCCTTCCAGGAAAGAGAGATTGTCGATGGCCGAATCACCTTGAGAGTCAGGTCGGCCGAAGGGCGGGCCGAGGTAACGGTCTCGGACAACGCGGGCGGGATAGACGAAGCGATCATGGGGAGGATATTCGAGCCCTATTTCACCACCAAGGGTGCCGGCAAAGGAACCGGGGTGGGTCTCTTCATGTCGAAGGTCATCATCGAGCAGAATATGGGAGGATTCCTGGAGGCCCGTAACATTGAAGG
>NZ_JBXKJL010000134.1:0-20175 GCF_056994735.1 Geomonas sp. | reverse complement strand
AATTTCATCCGGACGTTCCTGAGCTTCTCCGTTCCCTGAAACGGATCGGCGCCGGAACCGCCACCCCTGTTGCCGCCAAGGGACTTTCCGAGAGAAGGGTGATGCTGGATATGATGGAGATCTACCGTAAGAGCTACGCAAGGGACGAGGGGATACCGTCGACCTACGAGGTGGTTTACGGATGCGGAAGGAAGGGGTAACTCTCCCCCTCCATCCGGGACAGGGCAGGGCGCGTGCCGAAGGGTGCTCAGCCGGCAGGCGACCTCCCTTCGTGGCACCGGCCCTCACCCCTTCCCCTCTCCCGCAGGGCGAGGGGGACCTCGCACCGTGCCCTTCCGGAAAGAGGGACACCGGGGAAGGTGCTTGTGCGGAAGCAGGTGGCCGTTGCGTCCCCCCCTTGTCAAAGGGGGGACAGGGGGGATTTGCCGTGGGAGCGGCATCCCTGCCGCCGAATTGCGCCCGGAAGGGCGCTCCTACGAAAGGGAGAGCCGGCACCGCATGGCTTGCGTCCCCCTTGACATTCAACACAGTTGCTCTCCCGCAGGGCTAGGGATGTCTCGACTCATGACGGCAGGTACAGGGTCACGGCCGTCCCCTCCCCGGGGCGGCTGGTGAAGGTGATGCGACCGCCGTGGGTCTCGACGATGCGGTAGACCGTGGCTAGCCCGAGTCCCGTCCCGCCCTTCTTGGTGGTGAAGAAAGGCTCGAAGACCCGCTTCACCTGTTCCTCGCTCATCCCCGCGCCGTTGTCGCTCACCCGGATCCTCACCTGGCCGCGCTCGCCCCTCAGCAACTCGGCATCGACGGTGATGGTCCCCACCGAGCCGATGGCTTCGGCGCCGTTCACGATCAGGTTCCAGAAGACCTGGGTGCACTGGTCCTTGTCGAAGACCACCTCCAGCGACTCCGGCACCCGGTTCTCCACCCTCACCCCATGCAGGCGCGGGTCGGTGGAGAGGAGGGCGCAGAGATCGGTGATCACCCGGCGCAGCCTGAGAGGCACCTTGGCCGGCTGGGTCGGCTTGGCGTAGAAGAGGAAGTCACGCAGCAGGGCGTCCAGACGGTCGGTCTCCCGAAGGATGATGGAAAAAAGCCGCTTGTCCTTACCGTCGGCCCACTCCCTGAGCGCCACCAGCTGCACGGAGCCGCTGATGGCCGCCAGCGGGTTGCGGATCTCGTGGGCCATCCTGGCCGACAACTCACCGACCGCAGCCAGACGGTCCGTCCGCTTGAGTTCGCCCTCCATCCGTTTGATCTGGGTCAGGTCCTTGAGATCCAGCAGCCCCCCGACGGTCTGGCCGTCCTTGTCGGTCAGGGGCACCGATTTGTAGGAGAGGAGGAGTTCCTCGCCGCTTTTCCCCGTGTAGCTGAACTCCCCCTGCCGTACCGAGCAGATCTCGGACTCGACCGGGGCCAGGGCGGGGATGATCTCGCCCACCCGGCGGTCGTAAGCGTCGCGCAGCGAGATGCCGGTGAGGTCCTGGGCGTAGCGGTTGAAGACCCTGACCCTCCCGTCCGAGTTGACGGTGACCAGCCCGCTGTCTATGGTCGAGACGATGGAGCTGTTGAGCCTCTCCAGCTCCTCATAATCGATCGCCTTCTCCTGGAGCGCACTCTCCGAGAGACGGGCCCTTTCCGCCAGGCTTCCCGCCAGGTAGGCGGTCAGGTAGAAGGAGAGGCTGTAGAGGAATATGTGGTAGAAGATGTAGCCCGCGCCGTACTGGGGGGCCGGAGCGATCCCCAGCGGCGCGAGCCTCCCGTAGAACTGGAAGTCGAGGATCGAGCCGTAGAGGATCAGGCACAGCGAGGCGGTGTAGTAGGCCTCGGAGCGGGCCAGGAGCACGCTGGCGGAGATGATGGAGATGAAGTAGAGAAAGGCGTAGGGGGAGGTGACTCCCCCCGTGATCAGGATGACCGTGGTGACCAGGATCACGTCCCACACGATCTGCGCGTAGGCAACGGCACGTATCTGCCTGGTGGTGAACTTCAGGGCCAGCAGGGAGACCAGCGAGAAGGCGTAGGTGGCGGCCACCAGGCGGGTCAACACCGTCAGCGCCCCGTCGGCGGCCGCCTGCGTTTGGAGATCGAAAGCGAAGAGTGAAGTGAGTAAGCCTGTGGCGATCAGCAGCCGCAGCAGTATGAACCAGACGATCCTTTTGCTATCGAGCATCCATCTAACCGACGGTGCTGGCCAGCTTGAAGATCGGCAGGTACATGGCCACGACCAGCCCCCCGACCGTGGTTCCCAGGAAGACCATGAGCAACGGTTCCATCATGGAGGTCAGGGCACCTACGGCGTCATCGACTTCGTCGTCGTAGAAGTCCGCGATCTTGTTCAGCATGGTGTCCATGGCGCCGGTGGCCTCGCCGACGGAGATCATCTGCACCACCATCGGGGGGAAGACGCCGCTTTCGGCCAGAGGCTCGGCGATGGTCTTTCCTTCCGAAATCGACTGGCGCACCTTGTAGATCGATTCCTCCACGACCTTGTTGCCCGCGGTCTTGGCCACGATCTCCAGGCCGTCCATGATGGGCACGCCGGAGCTGATCATGGTCCCGAGAGTCCTGGTGAACTTGGCCACCGAGATCTTCCTGACCAGCGGACCGACCACCGGGGTCTTGAGGGCTAGGCTGTCGATCATCTTGCGCCCCTTGGGGGTGGCGTAGTACTTGCTGATCGCCATCTTGATCCCGATGAAGGCGCCGATGATGACCAGGATGTACTTGGTCAGGAAGTTACTGAGGGCGATGACGACCCGTGTCGGCGCCGGCAGCTCGCCGCCGAAGTCGGCGAACATCTTGGCGAAGGTCGGGATGACGAAGACCAGGATGACGCCGACGACCACCACGGCGATCGACATGATGGTCAACGGGTAGACCATGGCGCCCTTCACCTGCTTCTTGAGCTTCATGGCCTTCTCGATGTAGGCCGCCAGCCTGTTCAGGATGGTGTCGAGGATACCGCCGACCTCGCCCGCGGCCACCAGGTTGACGTAGAGCTGGTCGAAGGCCTTGGGATGCTTGCCGAGCGCGTCGGCGAAGGTGGAGCCGCTCTCCACGTTCTCCTTGACCTTGACCAGGATCTCCTTGAAGGACTTGTTTTCCTGCTGCGAGGAGAGGATGTCGAGGCACTGCACCAGCGGAAGGCCCGAGTCGATCATGGTGGCGAACTGCCGGGTGAAGACCACCAGGTCCTTGGTATCGATCTTCTTGGCCCGGCCGGCGCCGGGGAGCTTGATCTCCATGCTGAGACCCTTCCCCTGCTCCTTGATCGTGATCCCGGTGAAACCGTATTTCTTGAGCTGCGTCTCCACCTGGGCGACGTTGGCGGCCTCCATGACACCTTTCTGGGTGCTCCCCGCCTTGCTCCTTGCTTCCCAATTGAACTTGGGCATCTTCGACTCCTTTCCCTTTTCCCTGCGGAAGTGGCTTTGCTATCTCATCGGTCGCCTGGGCAGCGTTGCTCCGCCCGGCGACAGCATCTGCTTGAGCTCGTCCGGTTCCGGGGAACGACCGAGCGCGTCGTCCACGCTGATGATGTTCTTCATGAGGAGCTGGATCAGGCACTGGTTCATGGTCTGCATCCCGAATTTTTCCTGGCCCACCTGCATCTGCGAGTAGATCTGGTGCACCTTGTCCTCGCGGATCAGGTTCCTGATGGCGGGGTTGGGGACCATGACCTCCAGGGCCAGCGCCCTCCCCGACCCGTTGACCTTGGGGATCAGCGTCTGGGACATGACCCCCTCGAGGACGAAGGAGAGCTGGGTCCTCACCTGGGTCTGCTGGTAGGGAGGGAAGACGTCGATGATCCTGTTGATGGTCTGGGCGCAGGAGTTGGTGTGCAGGGTGGCGAAGCAGAGGTGCCCGGTCTCGGCCAGGGTCAGCGCCGCCTCGATGGTCTCCAAGTCGCGGAGCTCGCCGATCAGCACCACGTCCGGGTCCTGGCGCAACACGTACTTGAGGGCGTGCTTGAAGCTCTTGGTGTCGGCCCCGACCTCGCGCTGGTTGACGATGCAACCCTTGTGCGGGTGAAGGTACTCGATCGGGTCCTCCACCGTGACGATGTGGTCACGGCGCTCCATGTTGATGCGGTCGATCATGGAGGCGAGCGTGGTCGACTTGCCGCTGCCGGTAGGCCCGGTGACCAGGACCAGGCCGCGCGGCTTGTCGCAGAGCGTCCTCACCACCGGGGGGAGCCCCAGCTCCTCGAAGGTGAGGATCTTGTAGGGGATGACCCTGAAGACGCCGGCCACAGCCCCCCTCTGGATGAAGATGTTACCCCTGAAGCGGGAAAGCCCCTTGACCCCGAAGGAGAGGTCCAGCTCGCTCTCCTCCTCGAAGCGGTGCTTCTGGGCGTCGGTCAGGATGCTGTAGCAGAGCTGCTTGGTTTCCACCGGGGTGAGCGGCGGGATGTCCATGGGGGTCAGCCGGCCGTCGATTCGGATCTGGGGGGAGGTGTTGGTGGTGATGTGCAGGTCGGAGCCGCCACGCTCCACGAGGTCCTTCAGCAGTTGGTGAAAGTTGATCATAACCCCTCTTCTCTTACTCGTCGGCAACGGTTACGCGCAGCACCTCTTCGAAGGAAGTGACGCCTTCCATCAGCTTGGTGAGCCCGGACTGGCGCATGGTCTTGATCCCCAGGCGCATCGATTCCCTCTTGATCTCGGCTGTGTTGGCCCCGTTCAGGATCAGCTCCCGGATCGGCTCCAGCATGGGCATGACCTGGTAGAAGCCGACCCTTCCCTTGTAGCCTGTGCCGTTGCACTTCGGGCAGCCGGCCCCCCTGTAGCATACCACCCCCGGCGCCTGGTGGGCGGGGAGACCCGCCTGAATCAGCGCCGGCACCGGGATCTCCTCGACCACCTTGCACTCCGAGCATACCCTTCGGGCCAGCCTCTGGGCGGTGATCAGGTTGACGGCCGAGGCCACCAGGAAGGGCTCGATACCCATGTTGAGGAGCCGGTTGATGGTGGAGGGCGCGTCGTTGGTGTGCAGGGTAGAGAGGACCAGGTGGCCGGTGAGGGCCGCCTTGACCCCGATCTCGGCTGTCTCGAAGTCGCGGATCTCGCCGATCATGATGATGTCCGGGTCCTGCCTGAGGAAGGACCTGAGCGCCGCGGCGAAGTTGAGGCCGATATCCTCGTGCATCTGCACCTGGTTGATGCCGGCGAAGTTGAACTCGACCGGGTCCTCGGCGGTGGAGATGTTCTCGGTCACCTTGTTCAGCTCGGACAGGGCCGAGTAGAGCGAAACGGTCTTGCCCGAACCGGTCGGCCCGGTGACCAGGACCATGCCGAAGGGCTTGTGGATTTCCCGCTGGAAGGCCTCCAGGGCCTCGGGCTCGTACCCCAGCTTGGTCATGTCGAGCTGCAGGTTCGACTTGTCCAAAAGACGCATGACGATCTTCTCGCCGAAGAGGGTGGGGAGGACCGAGACGCGGAAGTCCATGTCCTTGCCGCCGCCGAGCTTGATCTTGATGCGGCCGTCCTGGGGGAGGCGCCGCTCGGCGATGTCGAGCTCGGCCATGATCTTGATGCGGGAGGTGATGGCGTTCTTGAGCTTCATCGGCGGCTTCATCACTTCGTAAAGGATGCCGTCGATGCGGTAGCGGACCCTGAAGCTCCGCTCGTAGGGCTCGACGTGGATGTCGGAGGCCTTCTTCTTGATGGCGTCGGTGAGGATCAGGTTGACCAGCTTGACGACCGGGGCGTCCTCGGTGGCCCGCTCCAGGGAGCCCACGTCGACCTCTTCCTCGTCGCCCAGGACCTCCAGGTCCTCGAGCTCCAGGTCGTTCATCACGTCGGCAAGCGATGCGCTCTGGTCGTAGAACTTGTCTATGGCGCCCTTGATGGCGCTCTCGGCCACCACCACCACTTCCACGTTGTAGCCGGTCATGAACTTGATGTCGTCGATGGCGAAGATGTTCGACGGATCGCTCATGGCGATGATCAGCGTGGAGCCGGCCCGGTTCACCGGTACGATCTGGTACTTGTGGGCGATCTCGGCGGGGATGATCTTGACCACCGCGGGGTCCACGTCGTAGTCGGAGAGGTTGATGGTCGGGACGCCATACTGCTTGGAGAGAAACGAGGTGAGTTCGGCCTCGCTGATCAGGGAGTCCCTCACCAGGATCGAGCCCAGACGCATGTTGCCACCGGAAGTCTTCTGCTCGGCCAGCGCCTGCTTTAGCTGCTCCTTGGTGATCAGGTTGTGCCCGACCAGCAATTCACCCAGTCTGCTTACATGCATATAAACCTCAATGGTTCCGAATAACTTCTGAATGGTATTTTGTAATCACGGCATTGTCAAGGGATACGTAGGTGGGAGCCCAGTGCCCGCTCCATGCACCCTTGCGGCGGCTTCACCCCGGTCCAGATGGTGAAGGCCGCCTCCCCCTGGGCGACCAGCATGGCCAGGCCGTTGGCGCAGGGGATCCCGCAGGAGGCGGCCTGCTCCAGAAGCGGCGTCACCGGGGGCGCGTAGACCATGTCGTAGACCGCGAGTCCCTCCTTGAGTCCGGAGAGTTTCAGCCCCGGGATCGAGTCGCCGGCCATGCCGACAGAGGTGGTGTTGACGATCAGGTCGAAGCTGCCGAGATAGCCCCGGTCGGCAAGCTTCTCGATCTCCACCGCCCCGAACTCCGTCCCCGGCAGGCGCTTGGCCAGGAGATCCGCCAGCTCCCGCCCCTTCTCCCGGGAGCGGTTGGCGATCTCCACCCTGGCCGCTCCCGCTCCGGAAAGGGCCGCCACCGCGCTCCGGGCCGCCCCCCCTGCCCCGACCACCAGGACCGAGCGACCGGCTGGGCGGAAGGCGAGCTTTCCCTCCAGCGCCGCCAGAAGGCCGATCCCGTCGGTGTTGTGGCCGGTGAGCCTCCCATCCATCATGGAGACCGTGTTGACCGCGCCGATCACCTCCGCCTCCGCCGAGAGCTCGTCCAAAAGCGGCATGATGGCCACCTTGTGGGGGATGGTGACGTTGAATCCCCTCACCCCCAGCGCGGCCAGCCCTTTCACCGCTTCGGGAAGGGCCTGCGGGGAGACCGGAAAGGGGACGAAGACCCAGTCCAATCCGAGCTCGCCGAAGGCGGCGTTATGCATGAGCGGCGAGAGCGAGTGCGCTATCGGCCAGCCTATGATCCCGGCGAGGGTGGTCTTTCCCGTGATCGCGCCCATCAGCGCACACCGTAGTTGCCAAGCATCTGGCCCACCTGCGGCCCCAGTTCCGGCGAGATGCGGCGGGCCTGCTCCAGCTCGTTGATCCCGGGGTTGATGTAGCCCATCTTCAAAAGGCTCTCCCCCGACTCCAGCCGGGAGGCGGCATAGATCTGGATGGCCTTGCCGGTGTCGAGGTCCCTGAAGAACATCCCGCTGTCCTCGGAGATGTTGCGCAGGGTGTAGAGGGGCCAGATGTCGGCATCGGGCGCCGAGAGCGGGGTCCCGGCCCGGTCCAGCCGGTAGCAGATGCCGCGCTGGTGCAGCACGAAGTCGCTGAAGGGGACCGAGTAGCGGGTGGAGAAGTCGACGTACACCGGGCGGCGCGGATACAGCTCGAGCACGGCGATGGTCAGGGCGTTCTCCGGGCTCAACTGCTCCAGGGGCAGCTTGCGCAGCTGGCTGTACTTGAACTGCGGGAAGCCGTCCAGGTACCACTCGAAGACCAGGTGCGGCGTATGGGGAAGGATCAGGTCCTCGCGCATGCGCTCCACACCCTGCAGGTACCAGAGCGGGAAGGCGCCCGAGTCGCCCCAGGTGAACATCACCGCCCCCTCCGGCAGCGAGCGCAGGGTGTTGGCCGCATAGTCGTAGGCGATGTAGTTCTCGTGCTGGTCGTTGGTCCGGTAGTGGAGGAAGCAGACCGCGAGCGGGAAGGTGAAGATGAGGGCGTAGAGAGCGACCCGCACCGGCCTGGACGCGGGGAGCTTCCTGGCAACCCCTCTCACGATCGCGAAGAGCCCCAGCCCCATGAAGACCGCGGAGAGGAGGTAGAGCGGGGTGAAGAATTCCTCGGTGAGGAAGATCAATTCCAGCGGGGTGTTGAAGTATCCGGCGATGACCCCCAGGAAGGAGCAGAGGCCGATCAGGTAGGAGACGACCAGGTACCCCTTCCTCCTGGCGCAGACGGCGAGGCCCAGCACCAGCAGCAGCAGCCCGACTCCGGTGAACTCGGAGGGGATGTTGAAGGCGTTGATCTGGGCCCAGAGGAGGCTCAGGTCGCGCACCGGCTTCTCCACCGGGTACCCCTTCCTGAGGAGGTTCCAAAGGAACTGGGTCAGGGTCCTCGAGTCGCCCCAGTTGAGGAGCGGCTTCTGCAGGGAGCGGACGATCAGGTGCAGGTGGATGCCGAAGCCCAGGATCCCGAAGGCGAAGGCGATCAGGATATCCTTGACCCGGAAGATCACCCGGCGGTCGGCCGAGATGAGCACGACGGCGTAGACCGGGATCATCAGCACCATGATCTGGTGGGCACCGGTGCCCAGGCCGCAGAGGAAGGCGCCGAGGTAGACGTAGGAGGGGCGCTCGGCCCCGGCCAGGTAGCTCTCGCGCCAGAGGAGCATCAGGTAGAAGACCACCGCGCAGATGAAGGCCAGAAGGGGATAGGGCTTGTCGTGGTTCGATTGCAGCCAGAGCCTCGCCGTGCAGGCGAAGGTGACGGCGGCGCAGAGAGGAACCAGGCGCCGGGCGAACTGTGCCACCCTCTCCCCCCCCGGGAATTCCTCGTCCTTCAGCAGGTGCGAAGTGACCAGGTAGACCCCGTAGCAGGCCAGGGCCGCGGAAACGGCGGTGGCGATGTTGATCCGGAAGGCGATGCTGCCGAAGGGGAGGAAGGTGAAGGGCTTGGCGTAGTTCACGAAGAGCGGGTAGCCCGGGGAATGGGCGACCCCCAGCGATGAGACCGCGGTCAGGAACTCGCCGCTGTCGAAAAAGGTGACCGAGGGTGCCAGGGTCAGCAGGTAGATCGACAGCGGCAGGACGAAGGAAAGAATGGCAAAGGGATCAAGCCCTCTGAAGGTTCCGGTACGGTTCACGCAGGCGCTCCTGATTCGGTTTTTTCCGTCAACTTCTTCAAACTCAGCTTGTCCCGCCAAAGGCAGAAGCCCCCCGCGACGATCACGGGGAAAAATCCCATCCCGTGGAGCACCAGGGCGATACTGAGGGCCTTCTCGCTTCCGATCCCGAAAGCGGAGAGTGCGGTGACACAGGCGATGTGGTAGGTCCCGAGGTAGCCCGGCGCGGCCGGGACCATCACGGCAAAGACCAGGAAGACCATGATGAACATCGACGCGGCGGGCGGAAGGTCGAGCCCGAAGGAACGCAGCAGCAGATCGACCGCCCAGATCGCGGTACCCCAGATCAGGAGGGAGGTGACCGCGGTGGCCGCGCCCCCGACCACTCCACGGGGGAAGCGGATCCCGGAGATGAAGGAGTTCATCAGGGCCGTCACCCTGCCCGCCAGCCGCGCCGAAAGAGGCGACAGCGCCCGCTCCACCACGTTCAGGGTCCACCCGGTGCGCGTCCTGAGCAGGGCCAGGAAGGCCAGCACCGCCAGGTAGAGGGCGAAGGTGAGGTAGCCCCCGGTAACCATCCCCCTTTGGACATGCTCCATCCCGGCCGGGAGCTTGATGGTGAAGAGGGTGGCCAGCAGCACCAGCAACACCGTGAAGCCGTCGCAGAGCCGGTCCACCACCAGCGAGGCGAAGACGGCGCTGGTCCCGATAGACTCCTTCTGCCCGAGCGAGTAGGCCCGCACGAACTCCCCCAGCCTCGCCGGAAGGACGTTGTTGGCCATGTACCCGATCAGGGTGGAGGGAAAGAGGTTGGAGAGCCTGGTCCGCTTGATCGGCAGGAGGAGGAACTTCCAGCGGACGGCCCTGAAATAATAACTGGCAAAGGTGAGGACCAGTGCGGGGAGGAGATAGCGGCAGTCCATCTCCCGAAAGGCGGCGGCCAACTTGTCGAGGTCTATCTTCCTGAAGAGGAGAAAGAGGAAGAAGGCGCTGATGGCGATCCCGATGACGAGCTTGATATCAGGTTTTTGTTTCGGCAGAATCAGGCTCCTCGCTTCGGTTACTTGCTGTTTTTCGTGAGGGGGCAGGTCTCGCCGCTCCCCGGCTGCCAATCCCCGCCTTCCAATATCTCCCGGCAGCGCGCCACGTCGGCGGCTATGGCCTCCTTGAGAGCCTCGGGATTGGGGAAGCGCATCTCGCCGCGCAGCCTCTCGATGAAGTAGAGCGTGACCTCGCAGCCGTAGAGATCGCCATCGAAGTCGAAGAGGAAGACCTCCAGCGACAGCCTGTCATCGTTGAAAGTAGGGTTCGTCCCTATGTTGCAGGCCCCGTTGTAGAGTGCCTCGCCCACCCGCACCTTCACCGCGTAGACTCCGGCGGCGGGAAGGAGCTCCTTTTGGATGCAGATGTTGGCCGTGGGGAAGCCCAACCCCCGGCCGCGCTCGTGGCCATGGATGACCGTGCCGGTGACCGAGTAGTGGCGGCCAAGCACCGAGAGCGCCCCCTTGAGGTCCCCGACGCTGACCATGTTCCTTACCGCGGTGCTGCTGTAGACGGTGGCGCCGTTGGAGATCGGTTCGAGTTCCTCGACGCTATAGGAGAAGCGTTCCCCCATCTCCCGCAAGAGGTTGACGTTCCCCTCCCTGCCGCGGCCGAAGGCGTAGTCGTAGCCGATCACCAGGCTCTCCACCCCGATGGCCCCCACCAGCACCTCTTCCACGAACTCCCTGGCGGAAATGGAGGCGAAGTTCCAGTCGAAGGGGATCTCCAGCAGGTAATCGATCCCCGCCGCCGCGATCAGCGCCTCCTTCTCGGTGGTGGTGGTGATGAGCTTGACCTTGGTCCCCGGAGAGACCACCTGCAGCGGGTGCGGGACGAAGGTGACAACCACGGAAACCCCGCGCCGCGCCTTGGCCAGTTCCGTGACCCGGCGGAAGATTTCCCGGTGCCCCAGGTGGACGCCGTCGAAGTTGCCGATGGTGACCACGGGGTGCGGCAGTTTTTCCTTTATCTCGGTGATGCTTCTGAAGATAACCATTTACTGCAAACCCTTTAAATCGTAACCACAGAGGTTCACAGAGAACCACGGAGGAAACCAAAAAACAAAAAAGTCCAGATCCAGCCTCCCCATCCCCTTGCGGGAGGGTGTCAGGGGGTGGGGGAAGGTGCCGCGGCGACCGCGGGCGCCCTCTTCTTCCCGAAGACCAGCGCGACCCAGATGCTGATCTCGTACATCAGGTAGAGCGGGACCATGATCACGAACATGGTGACCAGGTCGGCATGGAAGGCGGCGATGATGGAACTGGCCAAAAGGGCGTATTTCCTGCGGGTGGCCAGCATGGAGTAGTTGATGATGCCGAAGCGCGCCAGAAGCAGCGACAGCACGGGGAGCTCGAAGATCAGGCCGAAGATCAGGATCAGCCTGAGGCAGAAGTTGATGTAGGCCGAGATGTTGAACCAGCTCTGGAGCCCCGCCGCCTCGTAGGAGAGCGAGAAGTTGATGATCACCGGCCAGATCACGACCAGGAAGAAGAGAGCCCCGACGCAGAAGCTAAGCGAAGCCGCCGACACGAAGGGGACCACCAGTCGTCTCTCCTTGCGGGTCAGCCCCGGGGCCACGAAGAGCCAGAACTGGTGGAAGACCACGGGGAGGACGATGATCAGACCGGCCAGCATGGAGATCTTGCACTGGACGAAGAAGGGCTCAAGAGGCGCGCTGTAGTTCAGCATGCGCGGCTTCTCGGGAACCGCCTGTTCCTCCCCGATCTGGTAGCGCTTGTAGGCGCCAGGGTAGCGCTTCTTCAGCTCGCCGTAGAGCTGCTTCTTTATTTCCGTGAGGTAGGTCTTCCCCGTGAGCGGCTTTTCCACGAAGTTGAGGAGGTCGTTGGAGAAGTTCCACGCGACCCCCATGCCGATGACGATGGCGATCACGCAGACAATCAGCCTCTTCCTCAGCTCAACCAGATGCTCCAGGAAGGGAAGTACCTTTTCGTCAGCCATTTTTCCTCGTTTGATCTAATGATATAAGGCGTGAACTCAATCAAATTTTATATCACAGCGGCCAAAGACAGCGCAACTGCTTTCAACGCCGCCTCGGCTTGGGGCGCTTCCCCTTAATGGGGGTGTGCTGGTAGGGCTCCTCATGGGAAGGCTCGGGGATGGGACGCTTCTCCAGGGTGCCGACCAGGGCGAATTCCACCTGTCTGCGGAGCTCGTTGACGGCCGCCACCTTGACCCTGACCCGGTCGGCCATGCGGTACATGGCCTTGCTTCTTTCGCCGACCAGGGCGTGGGCCTTCTCCATGAGTACGTAGTAGTCGGACGGCAGGGTCGTTACCGGGATCAGCCCCTCCACGAAGAGGTCGACCAGTTCCACGAAGAGGCCGAACTGGGCGACGCCGGTGATGAAGCCGTCGTACTCCTCGCCGATCTTGTCCCTCATGAACTGCATCTTCTTCAGGTCGACCATCTCCCGCTCCGCCTCCATGGCGGTCCTCTCCCGGCGGCTGGTGTGGATCGCCGTTTCGGGGAGGGTCGATTCGAGGCGGTCCTTGTCGCTCCCCTTCATGCGCCCGGAGAGGACCCGCTTGAGGATGCGGTGCACCACCAGGTCGGGGTAGCGGCGGATGGGAGAGGTGAAGTGGGTATAGGACGGGGCGGCGAGGCCGAAGTGTCCGAGGTTTTCGGCGCTGTAGCGCGCCTGCTTCATGCATCTGAGGAGCACCTCGTTGATGAGCCGCTCCTCCGGCTTACCCTCCACCTCGGCCAGGAGCTTCTGCAGGGCCAGCGGGCTGACCTTGTCCTCCTCGACCTTCAACTGGTAGCCGAAGCTGAAGACGAATTCTGCCAGGTCCTTGAGCTTCAGGGGGTCGGGGTTCTCGTGGACGCGGTAGAGCGAGGGGACCGGCGTCTTCTCGAGGAAGGTCGCCACCGCCTCGTTGGCGGCCAGCATGAATTCCTCTATCACCCTGTGGGCGAGGTTGCGCTCGGCGCGGACGATGGCGGTGGTCTCCCCCTGCAGGTCGAGGATGATCTGCGGTTCAGGGAGGTCGAAGTCGATGCTCCCCCTCACCTGGCGTCTCCGGTTAAGCCTCAGGCAGAGCTCCTCCATGAGGCGCAGGTGGGAGACGAGCCCCGGGTGGGTGGCGATGGCATCGTCATCCTTGTCGACCAGGATCCGCTTGACCGTGGTGTAGGTCAGCCGGGCGGCGCTCCTGATCACGCTCGGGTAGCAGCGAGATTCCAGCATCTCGCCGCTCTTGTCGAAGAGCATCTCCGCGGTCATGGTGAGCCGGTCGACGTCGGGGTTGAGCGAACAGATGCCGTTTGAGAGCTGCTCGGGGAGCATGGGGATGGCGCGGTCCGGGAAATAGACGGAGGTGCCGCGCAGATAGGCCTCGGTATCGAGGGCGGAACCTTCGCGGACGTAGTAGGAGACGTCGGCGATCGAGACCCACAGGCGGATCGAGTCACCTTCCCGGGCGACGGAAACGGCGTCGTCGAAGTCGCGAGCGGTCTCGCCGTCGATGGTGACCGTCACGCGTCCCCGCAGGTCCTCGCGGCCCGAGAGCGCCTCCTCGGGGACCTGCTGCGGCTCCTTGGCGGCCTCGGCCATGACTTCCTTGCTGAAGATATGGGGGAGTTCGTACTTCTTGATGACCGTGAGCACCTCGACCTCGGGGTCGTGGGCATCCCCCAGCACCTCGGTGATCCTCCCCTCCATCCCGCGGGCGCCCTCAGGATACGAGGTGATGGAGGCCATCACCACCTGGCCGTCGCGGGCTCCGCCCGTGGCGCCGGGGGGGAGGAAGAGGTCGCGGGAGACGCGCGGGTCGTCAGGAATCACCCTGCCCCCTTTCCCCATGGCCTCGAAGCGGCCGATGACAGTGGTGAGCCCTCGCTGGATCAGCGCGGTGACCCTCCCTTCCCTCTTCCCGTCGCGCCTGGTCGAAACGACCTGGGCTTCGACGAGGTCGCCGTTCATGTACTCCCTCAGGTAGCGCCCGGGAATGAAGAGATCGCCCCCCCCCTCCTCCGGGACCACGAAGCCGAAGCCGTCGGGGTGGATGGAGAGCTTGCCGCGGATCCCTGCGGCGCCCCCCGCGATGGAATAGAGTCTTCCCGGCAGCCTCACGATCTGCCCGCTCTCCACCAGGAGGTCCAGATGGTCCTCGAAGCGCGGTCTCTCCCACTTGGTCACGCCGAAGGCCTTCAGCATCTCCCTGAAATGCACTGGCTCGCCCTTGCTCAGAAGCCGCAGGACCGGATCGTTGACTTTGCGCGAAGCCTTGGCCGTTTTTTTCATGATAATCAAACCTCTTCAGGAGCAAGTTTAAGGTGATGGTAGAGGCCGAGGTCAGGCCAGCCGCGTGTAATAAAGAGCATTGGTCACAGGTGGATAATGCAGAAGGGCCGGTGAAAAGTCAATGATATTGCCGGGTCGCTCGGACCGGTCTGACTCCTCTGACTCCTCTGACTCCTCTGACTCCTCTGACCTCTCTGACCCCTCTGACCAGTCGGACGCCCCTTTCCCCTTTCCCCTTTCACCTTTCACCTTTCACCTTTCACCTTTCACCTTTCACCCTTCACCCTTCACCCTTCACCCTTCACCCTTCACCATTCACCATTCACGGTCCCATTGCCCCTTGCTATTTCAGTCCCCGTCCGGTAAGAATATGGGTTAGCTTTTGCGTCCCAAAAGGAGTGATCATGTTTTGCCGTTTCATCGCCGCTGCCTTCATAGTCGTCGCTGCCACCCTCCCCGCCTCCGCCCTAACCCTCCGAAACATCGACGATTCCCTCGCTACAGCCGCCGAGCGCATGAAGGTCAAGGACTTCAGGGGCGCCAGGGAGGCTGCCCTCAAGAGCAGTGAAAAGGGGAGCCGCGCCTTCCTGCTGGGGATGTCGGCCGTCAAGCTGGAACTCTGGGAGGAGGCGGCCACGCAACTGGCCACGGCGGCGGAAAGCTACCCCCTTCTGGCCGACTACGCCCTGTACAACCAGGGGCTCGCCCTCTCGAAACTCGGGCGCCACGACCAGGCCCTCGCCCCGCTGTACAGACTGCTGAAGCAGTACCCTGACAGCCGCCTGGTCCGTGCGGCAATGATCCTCTATGCCGACACCATGGCCGCGGCCGGACACCAGAAGGAGGCCCTGGACACCTACATCCTCTTCATAGAGCGCTATCCCTCCGGGGGCGATTCCATCTCCGCCGTTTTCGGCTCGGCGCTCTGCCGGGATAGACTCGGCGACCCGAAGTCTGCCGCTGCCGCCCTGAGGGGCGTCTGGCTGAACTACCCCACCTCCCCCTTTGCCGAAAAGGCGAAGGTCGAACTGCAGAGAATAGCGGCTGCCGGGACCGCGGTGGAACAGTATTCCGCCGCCGAAATCTTCAAGCGTGGCAGCGCCCTGTATGACCTCGGGCGCTACCGCGATGCTGCCGACGCCCTTGCCGGGCTCGCCATCTCCGGCCAGACCGAGGATTTCATCTCCCGCTTCCAGCTCAAGCTGGGACAGGCCCAGTTCAAGGCCAGACGCTATCAGGACGCCCAGGCCACGCTGCGGGGCGTGGTCCAGAAAGGGGGCGGCGGCATGCCCGCCATGGAGGCCGGCTACTGGCTGGCCCGCACCCTGGAAAAAGCGGGGAGGCAGGAGGAGGCCTACGATCTCTACCTGCGGGTGGCGGAATCGGCGAAGCGACCGTCCGTGGCGGAGGACGCCCTGCTGGAAGCGGCACGCTTCATGCGCTCCCAGAAGAAATCGGCGGAAGGGCTGCAATTAATCAAGAAGTATCTGGCGGCGCATCCGGACCTGAAGAATCCGACCGTGCTGTGGGAGGCGGCCTGGAGCAGCTACCAGTCACGCGACTACCAGGGGGCGGCGGCTTACTTCAGGAAGCTTGCGGACCGCGACGAGATGAGGGAAAGGGCGCTCTACTGGCTCGGGAAATCACTGACGGCATCCGGTGACACCAAAGGGGCCGAGGCACCGTTCGCAGCTCTATCCGTCGAATATCCCTTCGGGTACTACACCCTGCTCTGCAACAGGTGGTGCGATATTTCAACTTTCCCCGCCGCGCCGAAGACCCTGAGCGACGCCCTGCCCATGCCGTCGGGTTTCGAGCGCGAGAAGGCCCTGATCTCGCTGGGGCTCTATGACGAGGCAGCCCGTGAACTGAACGCCAAAAAGGGCAAGAATGCCTTGGGCATTGCCAGGCTCTACCTGGAGATGGGAAATTACAACGGCGCCTTCCACGCGGTCGCCAAGGAGAAGCCGAAGCGCTCCGGTACCGAGAGCGCGGTCTGGGGAGCCACTTATCCCCTGGCCTTCCGGGACGATGTGGCCAGGCACGCGAAGGCCAACGCCTTGCCGGAGAGCCTGGTCTACGCCATCATGCGGACCGAGAGTAACTACCTCCCCGCAGCCCTCTCGCCGGTAGGAGCGGTGGGGCTGATGCAGATCATGCCCTCCACCGCCGAAACCATCTCCAAGGGAGACGGCTCGCGCCTCACCAACCCCGAATTGAACATCCGGCTGGGGTCAAGACACCTCAAGGACCTGCTGTCGCTCTACGACAAGAACCTCACCCTCGCCATTGCCGCCTACAACGCCGGCTCGGGAAACGTGAAGAAGTGGCAGAAAGGCTTCGGCGGCCTGCCGCAGGACGAGTTCGTGGAGAGCATCCCTTTCCGGGAGACGAGGGAGTACGTGAAGAAGGTGGTCACCGCGATGGAGCTGTACCAGAGGCTTTACCGGCTGTCATCCAGCAAGGATTGAAGCCGGGAAAGCTGGAACTGGTTTTAATAATAAAAAAGGGGCGCCTGTGACAGGTCGCCCCTTTTCTTATTTCTTCGCTGCGGTATCACCCCATCGTCGTAGGAGCGCCCTTCCGGGCGCGAACCGCGGCATGGTTGCGCCGCTCCAACAGCTCCAGACCAGGGCTTCGGTTTACCTCCGTGCCCCTCCGTGGTGAGGCGTTACCCCTCCATCTCGATCAGCGAGTGATCCCCGATATTCATCTTCCGCGTCGATCCCACCAGGTGGACCGAATCTCCCAGGATGGAATCATGCAGGATCATGTTGTTGACCGTGCTGTCGCTGTTGATGATGGCGTTCTTGAGGATGCTGGATTCAACAACACTCCGTGACGCGACCGAGACGTTGGGGCCGAGGATGCTATCCCTTACCACCGCGCCCTTCTCTATGTGCACCGGCTCGATCAGGACAGAGTTCATCACCTCTCCGTGGTTGTGATGCCGCCCGGCAAGGAGATAGCTGTTGGTCTGCAGCAGCGTCTCCGGGGTTCCGCAGTCGAGCCAGGCGTCGATCTCGGGGGCCTTGAAGGTGCGGCCGTCCCGGATCATGCGCATGAAGACGGCCGGAAGGTAGTATTCCCCCTTCACCATCTCGCAGGCCTTGATGGTCTGGTTCAGATACGCCATGAAGGAGCGGCCGTCCTTGAGGTAATACAGCCCTACCTGCGCGAGCTTCGAGACCAGGGTGTCCGGTTTCTCGACCATGTCCACGATGAGCCCGTCGCGGACCACGTTGACGCCGAAGCGCTGGTAATCCTCGACCTCCTTCGAGTAGATGAGACCGTCGCAGTCGGCGCAGAGCCCGGGGATGCGGGTCAAGTCGGCATCGAAAATGGTGTCGTTGAAGACTATCAGGAGGTCGTCGCCCTCCTGTATATACGGCTCCGCCAGTAAAACCGCGTGGGCCGGCCCCTTGCGCTCCTTCTGCACGGTGTAGCGGCAGGTAAGGCCGGGGAAGGTGCTGTGCATGAATTCTTCGACCTGTCCGCCGTTTTCATCGGTGATGAACAGGATCTCGGAAGGGTTCAATGGCAAAAGCCGGCTGATGATATGTTCCAGCACCGTCTTGCCGGCCACGTGCACCAGCGATTTTGCCTTGGTATGGGTGTGGGGCCTGAGCCTGGTCCCCTTGCCTGCAACCGGGAGAAGAATCTTCACCTTGTCTCTCCTTCAAAAGCGAGCCCCACATGATTGACCGGAATGACAGTTCATGAACCATCCGACGTAGGGCTGCTGCATTATAAACTAATTACAACATATCAATAGAGGAAGAATTTGCCGGATACTAACACAGAAGGAGTCTCGACACCACCGGGTATTTCAGCTCCGCTACATGACGCTGTCAGAGCCTGGCTATGTCTCGTGCAGGGGACGTTGTTAAAATATTAAGATTCTAATGCTATAGAGACAGGCGTGGGTGAGGGCACTTCTCCGGTCGTTTAAACTCCGAGTCTCACGTTTTCGGCTTAATCATTAGCCAAGGAGGATGATTAAGAATCAACTACTCTTCGTATTGACGCACCTGAGCTGACTATAGCGGCATGACATTAGAATTTTAAAATCTTAACAACGTCCCCGACGTCCCGACGTCCCAACGTCCCAACGTCCCAACGTCCCAACGTCCCGACGTCCCGACGTCCCGACGTCCCGACGTCCCAATTAACAGAGCCGCAGCTGACCATCAGCATCGGCATCGAATACTTTATCCTCACTGCAAGTGACCGGCACCAGATGGACCTGAGCGGCCGACAACGGGTTGACCTTTTCTTCTTTTTGAATTTCCTCGGACTGATTTGCCGTTATGACCGACCGTACACCCTCCTCTGCCGCCCGCTTTGCCAGTTTGTCGCATCGCTCATTGAAGGGATGCCCCGCATGCCCCGGCACCCATTCCCAGGTAATCTCATGCTTGCCGGACAGTAACGCAAGCTGCTGCCACAGATCCTGATTCTTGAGAGCGTCGGGAGTCTCCAGGCGACCGGTGCGGATCCACCCCTGAAGCCATTCGCTCATCCCCCGGACCAGATACTGCGAATCGCTGAAGACGTGCACCCTCTTCGAGGTATTCAACGCTTCCAGCCCCCTGATCGCCGCGATGAGTTCCATCCGCTGCGAAGTGGAAGCGGGCTCAAAACCGCTCAGTTCCTTTTCGTGCTCGCCATAGCGCAGAATCACTCCATACCCCCCCGGCCCCGAGTCTCTCCCCGAACCATCACTGTAGATCTCCACCACACCTGGCGGCGGCGGGGTGAAGGTGACCTCCAGAGCCGCAAACCCCAGCTCACGCAGCAGAGGAATCAGATCCTGGAGGTTTGGCGACTGGCTCTGCAGATTGGCAAGGGAAACGTTCAGGGGAACGTCATAGCGGACGGTGGCCAGCCTTTTCGAAAGCCGCGCCTGGTCGGCATGGAGGTGTAAACTTTCCCGGCGCGTCTTCCCGTTAACGAGACTTTTCCACTGTAGGACCCCTTCCAGGGAACCGAATTGCTGTACCAGCTTGGCCGCTGTCTTCTCGCCTATCCCCGGGACTCCCGGGATATTGTCCGCGGTGTCGCCAGCCAGCCCCAAAACATCCGCCACCAGCTCCGGAGGGACACCGAAGCGATCGAGGACCTCTTTCGGTCCCGAATGCTTGTCCTTCATAGTGTCCAGAAGGCCTATCCTTTCGTTGACAATCTGCAGCAAATCCTTGTCGCCGGTGACGACTGTCACCCCTATTCCTTCCGCGGCACAGGTGCGCGCCAAAGTAGCAATGACATCGTCGGCCTCAAAACCGGGAGCTTCCAAGGCAGGGATATTAAGGGCCTGCAAGACCTTCCGGATGTACGGAAGCTGGACCACCAGATCCTCGGGCATCGCGTCCCGATGGGCTTTGTACGCCGGATAGATTTCCCGGCGAAAGGTTTCATCCCGGGGAGGGTCGAAGACGACGGCCAGATAATCAGGACGGTTCTCCTGCAGAAGTCTCAAGAGCATCCGGGTGAAACCGAAAACAGCATTGACCGGTGCCCCGCCGGAGGTGGCAAGCTCCCTGATACCATAATAGGCACGGTAGATGTAATTGGACCCGTCCAATAAATAGAGCTGCGGCGACAATTTCACTTTCTCTCCCCACATAGGTAAATCCCGCCGGAGTCTACTACCTGCAAATCGGGATTACAATCCTCTGAATTCCTCAGCCGATGATTTCTCATTCGCCGAAGATCAGCCTGACGGACCAGCCGTACTGAGGGTCGCGGTGGAGTTGGGCTTTGGCGTCGAACTTCTTCTTTTCCTTCACTGACACGAGACCGCGAAGCGCAACGGGCTTTCCTTTCATAAGCCTTCCGGCAAGAGAGGGGGAGATCTCCTTCCCCC
>NZ_JBXKJL010000133.1:0-11057 GCF_056994735.1 Geomonas sp. | reverse complement strand
ACCATGCTCTCGAGGTTGCGGTGGGTCGCAGCTATCACCCGGATATCCACTGGGATCGGCCTGTCCCCTCCTACCCGCTCAATCTCCCTCTGCTGTAGCACCCGCAAGAGCCTCACTTGCGCCTGGGGCGGCAGCTCGCCAATTTCATCAAGAAAGATGGTCCCCCCCGCTGCCCGCTCGAAACGGCCGCGCTTTTCGGCAACGGCTCCGGTAAAGGCACCCTTTTCGTGGCCGAAGAGCTCGCTATCTATGAGGCTCTCGGGAATGGCGCCACAGTTCACCTTGATGAATGGGCCATCCTTGCGCGGCGAGGCAAAGTGGATGGCATTGGCGATCACCTCCTTCCCGGTCCCGGTCTCTCCCATCAACAGCACCGTATTGGAAAGCAGAGCCACCTGTCGGACCATTTCCATGACGTTTCTCAGCCCCGAATTCCCGCCGATGATCTCGTCTCCCAACTGTGGCGCCAGCTCGCTGCGCAGAAAACGGTTGTCGTCCAGGAGGATGTCCCGGTATCTGACAACGGCTTCGTGGGCTAGTGCGTTGGCAAGGGCCATGGCAAAGGGCTCGGCTACCACCGAAAGCAGTGCCACGTGATCCTGGGTGTACCTTCTTTCGCCTTTCGCCCGCAGGATCAGGAAGCCTATCAGTTCATCTTCGATGCGAAGAGGCATGGCCAGGTCCGAGAACCCCTCAAGCTTGATGAAGGGTGCGAAGGTCCGGATCCTCTCGTCCGCATCCGAAGCGTTCAGGGTAAAGGGAACACGTAGCTCGCTGATCCACTCCCAGACCCCTTCGGGAAGCGGAACGATCTCCACTGGCGGCCTGTGGCCGACAGAGGCGAAGGCGATACGACGGTTTGCCCCAAGGCACTTGTCCGGTATATCGAGGAACATGTGATCGATAGGGAAGTGATCACGCAAGTACTCGAAAACCCTCTCGAAGGCAATATTGATCTGCAGACTGCTGCAGATCCTGAGCGTCACTTCTCTGAAAAACTCATCCCTGTTTAGTGCCATGTTCACTCCGCATTCATGCCATCAGGCCACTTTCCCCGTGTTTACGGTATTTGGTAAATTACCAAATACGACAACAGCCAGCAACAACAATTACCATATTTAGCGATAATCCAGCAGGCAGAAACTCGCAACACGCTGTTATTACGACCTATCCCTACCTGGCATGGATCTCGCTCTTACCACCGCAAGGAAAGCATCGTCAGGTTCACCGTTGGCGACGGGCGGCTGCCTTCCATTTCACGGACAAGCGAGGTTGCAGGCATCATGAGAAATACGTTCAAACAGCGACACCATCGCCGCTTTCGTCAGGAAACACGAGAAGGTCGCCCCCAGGGAAATCGCGGTCGTTTTCATGGTGGCCGAAAACGAGATCGACAAATACCTGGAACCCTTCCTGCGGGCTGGCGACATCCGGAAGGTAAAGGTGGGCAATGGCTTCTTTTACACTACAGGAAAACACAACTGAGCAAGGCATCGATCACAGAGGAAATGGGCATTTTATGAAAACTGAATTACGCATTGGACACACGGGGAACTTGCGGCGGAAATCGGCATCGCCATTCAAGATGGTACTTGCTGGATTGGTCAGCGTGGCTCTTATCCTTTGTGCCGTGGTTGCATCAGCCGCAGATATCTCACTTCCGACGGTTAATCTCGGGGATACCAGCTTTCTTGACGGTGTCGCCTACCCGGGGTGGCTCGTTGAGGAGACCCTGGGGTATTACCACGCCGGCCGGTTTGAGGATCCGCAAGGAAACAGGGTAGCCGGGTCCAACAAGCTCACCGCGGTGAGCGCCACCACGCATATCGCTCACATCTCGAAGTACCGGCTGATGGGAGGTTTCTGGGGCGCAGAAGTTTTGTTGCCGTTGGCGGATGTTGATTTGGAGACCAGCTTCGGCCCCAAGGACCGCGAACGGGGCGTGGGTGATCTGATCGTCAGCCCTTTCATACTCCAGTGGACCGACCAGAAGCTTTTCGGAATGCCGTACTTTCAGCGGTTTGTCTTCGACATGACGCTGCCGACCGGATCCTATGACCGCAGCCGACCGGTGAATGCAGGGAACAACCTGGTGAGTATCAATCCTTACTATGCCTTCACAATCATGCCGACCGAGAAGTTTGAGGTGAGCGCCCGGCTCCACTACCTATGGAACTCGGAAAACGACCGGCCGTTTGTCGGCATGGGAGCGGGAACCATCCAACCGGGGCAGGCGTTTCACGCCAACTATGCCGCTTCTTACGAGGTCGTCAAAGGGGTCCGAGTCGGCGTCAGCGGTTACGTCCTGCAGCAGTTGACCGCCGATAAGATCGACGGTCGCAGCCAAGCCAACTCCGAAGAGCGTGTCTTCGGAATTGGCCCAGGCATCCAGTTGAGCGGCAACGGCGTTTCACTTACAGTCAACAGTTACTTTGAAACCGGCGCTGAAAACCGTCCGGAAGGAACCAAGGTGGCTTTTCGGCTTTCCAAGGTATTTTGAGAATCTGACAGATCATCAACGGAGGGGAGCTTAAGGTATGAAAAGCGCGCTTGTAAATGGAATGATGGGTGGATTTATGGGTTTCCTGATGAGCTTTCTAGTCAATTACTTCATTTTGGAGTTGCCGCGAGATACCATCACCAATGCTCTTGGTAACGGAATAAGCGGTTTAATCAGTGGCTTCATGGGAGGATTCATCGGAGTGATGGTTCATATCAACAAAGAGAAGAGTGCAGCAAAACCAGCTGATCTTTAGACGAGAGCCGTCGTCACAACATTTTATTGTGAAGGAGAACATCATGGCAAAGCTACTTTATGTTACCTGCAACCTCAAACCCGCCGAACTTTCTCGTAGTCTCTCGGTGGGAAAGGGATTCCTGGACGAATACCTAAAGCACAATCCTGAAGACGAGGTGCATTCTCTCGACCTTTACCGCGATAACATCCAGCGGATCGATGCCGATGTCCTTTCCGGCTGGGGAAAGTTGCGCAGTGGCGAGAGTTTCGCCTCACTCAGCGCCGACGAGCAGCGCAAGGTCGGCCGTATCTGGAAGCACGCCGATCAATTCATCGCGGCAGACAAATATGTGTTCGTGACGCCGATGTTTAACCTTGGGTTTCCGGCGGAATTCAAGATGTACATCGACGCCGTCTGCGTGGCCGGCAAAACCTTCGCCTATACTCCAACCGGTCCGGTGGGCCTCCTCAAGGACCAAGGAAGAAAATACCTGCACATCCACTCCTCGGGCGGTTTCCATTACGGGAAGGACGAGGATCACTCTGTTCCTTACCTGAAGTCCGTCATGGGCTTCATGGGGGTCGAAGACTCTGAGGTGATCGTGGTGGAAGGGGTCGACGCCATGCCCGACATGGCTGAGGAGATCAAAGTAGCCGCAGTAGCAAAGGCCAGGCAAGCCGCGCAGAGTTTCTGAGCGATGAAAGCGGTCGTACTGCTCACTTGGCTCACCTGGATTTGCGTCTGCCTGGTCGCGTTTTTCCACAAAAAAGAAAACTGAGGACCGGTGTATCAGGGATATGTCTATGCTGCGTGAGGGAGACGGACAGGGGCTAATACCGGATTATCAAAGTGAACTGCGAGGGGTCAGAGCCGGACAACGCCCTCAACCAAGGATGTCAAGGTCCAGACCGCTTGTAGCACCCCATGTCTGTATCAACATGAAAATAGAGAAGCCGGAAACCCTCTCTGGGTTTCCGGCTTCTTTATTGCCGCTTATTTACCGTTTATCACTGTATCGGCGTCAGCGGTATCTCGCTTAGATCGGTCAGCTGCCCCTGCACGACCGGTACGGCTTGTGACGAATAGAGCCGGAATCCGTTGGCGCTTATGAAGGCCTTGTAGGAAACGGTCTGGGTGCTGGAGGGGACAAAGGCTGTAAAGGGGGCGTACCATTTCCCACTGGTGTAGCTGGAGAAAATCCTGCCGGCGGCGATGGGATCGGTGTCGTTGATGGCTCCGCGGCGCTTGATGGAGACGGTGGCGCTGGACCAGCTTTTAAAGGTGGAGCTGACCGTGCCGCCGATGGTCCCGAACTGGGGCATGTCGCTCGCTAGCTGTAGAAGCCGGATCCCGGTCGGTTTCAGGTTGTAGTCGCCATTGCCACGCGCGACGATGGCGGTATTGGGGTCGAAGTCTATGGTCACCGCATTGATGACGCCGGGCTTCACGTCCAGTGGCCCGAGGATTTTCAAGCCTGACTGCTGCCCGCTCGGTGTCTTCAGCGCGATCTTGGTTTCCGGATCGCTCTTCAGGGTCAGGTAGTTGAGCGGTGTCTGCCCCTGCCCGTTCGGGTTGGGCTCGAGAACGAGCCGGATCTGGCTGTAACTCCCCGCCGGGAGCACTACCTCTCCGAGGGCCTGCTGCACGAACTGCAACTGCATCACGTCAATGACCTTCGGGGTGGTGAAGTGGACAACGACCGGGAGGCCGGGATCGTTATCGGCGGCGTTATCCATTCCGGCAGGGACTACACGTACCTCGCGCACGGTGACTACCACACTCTGATAGTTGTCGCTTGGCTTGTCGGTGATCGACAGCTTGAGTGTTCCCGTTGTGGCTGTTCCCCCGCCGCTTCCGGAGCAGCCGGCAAGCTGGTATAGCGCCAAAGCCAGCATGCACAGGGTGATGATCGTCTTCTTCCATGAACCAGTTCTTCGTGTCATAGCCATTCCTCCTGGGTTTGAATCTCCCGATCTAGAATATCTCGGGTGCGCTCGATTGCACGCGATAACACCTCGATCTCGAGATTCGGACACAAAAAAGCCGGGGCCGAATATCGAGATCTGATATTTCGGCGACCCGGCTGTCTCGGTGAGACCCAGTAGGCTTTCCGTCCCATCCTCGCGGATGGTTTAGTATTGTCGTGTATCTGAGGCAATCAGTTTTGCGGGAAGATAGCGCAACTCGGCGACTCAGTCAACGGAATCTTTACAGGCTGATACAGAGTGAGGCGGGGGCAGATCCGGACAACGCACTCAACCAAGGACGTCAACGTCCTGACAAGCCCCCTTGGGCTTACTCATATCCGCAACTAGTATAATTCCTGCTGTCCGATGACTGCGGGCAAACGTTTAGGCGCCTTGATCCGGAGCTGTTTGTTTACATTCATGCGTCCGAAGACAACCTGGATGTCGCTGCCGGATACGCCAAATTCATCGGCCAGAAATCGCACCATGTGGTCCGTTGCCCGCCCTGCACGCGGCACCGCAGTTACACTGACACAAAGCTGATGTCCCTTCACCTTGCCGACAGCATCGCGTTTGGCATTGGGGGTGCCAAGAATATTAAGCACCAAGACATCACCATCCCACGTATAAAACTGCTTCTTCATTATGCCTCGATGTGCTTTTCGGGTGGATAAAGAGGTCCCTTGGCGTTTCACGCAGACCGCTGTCAATCGACTCTGCATTGAGAGAGTGTAGGAAGACTTATAGTTTATTTGGAGGGGAAAAACTACACATCTTTTGAGAAACCGGTGATGGGAAAAGACATGATTTCAGCCCGAATTGACGACCGGGTATGGAGCATATTGAATAAGACGGCGGATACACCTGACCATCGGGAGGAGTACATTAGACGGCTGAGGAGGACGTACGCCGCGGGCTAGAGTAACGGGGGGCGTTCACTTGTTGGCGCCTACATCAGCAGCCGGACTATCGCATCGTCGGCTCTCTCGCAAAGGCAAAAAGCCGCAACCGGAGTTCAGGTTGCGGCTTTTATTTTCGCTCTTCCTGCTTCGTCTGCCCAAAAGTACCAGCCCCTCAGGCCTCTCCTTAATTGCGGCGACGCCTCCAGAGGGCGAACCCGGCAAGTCCGGGGGCGAGAAGGAGCAGGGTCCCAGGCTCGGGAACCGGAGTCCCTTCTTCTCGAACGACGGTGATGCTTCCGCCGCCGACCGAGTCGACATCGACGGGGATGTTGCCATTACCCAGGGCGGGGGCCGGGTCGAAGCCGATATTGCCGGTAAAGCTCAGGGGCGAGACGCCAACCTTCAGCGTATCAAAGAGGAGGGTGCACAGGGTGAAGCTGCTGGCGTTCTGGTACGGAACCAGCTCCCAGGCATAGGAAATCTCCATCAAATTCACTTTCCCCTGCTCATCAACTACGTCCGTGAAGGAGAGGCCGTCTCCCCCCCCGAGCGCCGACCCGAATAATACGGAACTGAGCTGTACGATGCTAGGGTCGAAGTGGACCCAGAAGTCATAATCCCCTACCAGCGTTGAACCGGCATTGTTTACCCTTACCTCCACCGACGCCGTCTGCCCCAGGAATTTTGTCTGTGCCGACGGGCTGAAGTCCAGGGAAAGGGCATGGGCAAAGGTGGGGACCACGGTCATCGCCAGCACCACGAATAGCAAGGCGACTTTTCTCATTCGCGATTTCATATCAATCCCTCCAGTGGCGTTTGTATTCGCTGCCCTGTCACAGGGCGCAGTTGAGTTTTGTGCACTTGGTCGAACAGATCCTGGCGTCGTTGACGGTGATCACGTGGTCGTCATCGGCGTCGCGGCTGTCAAACGTGGTGGCAGCGGTATTGCGCGCCGCAGTGATGAGGGAGATGTCGATTTTATTGATGCTGCCGTCACCATTTATATCGCAGACGCTGTTCTTCACCGTGAGATCGCTGAGCACCGGCGACTGGTTCTGCGGGTTGGCGTCGAGGGTCACCTTCGTCTCGATATAGCGGCCGCTCTTGGCGAATGTCGCTCCGTTGTTGATCGCAGTGAAGGTTCCGGAGACGGGGGTGGTATTGGAGGCACGAGCTTCGACGGTTATCTTCGCCCCGGTCGGCACCTCGGCATTCCAGGAGATGACTCCCCACCTGGTGTCGGCATTGCCGCTGTCCTTGACGACGGACCAGTTGCCGGTCTTGGTCGTGATGCTCAAAGCTGCGGTGCCAGAGGCGTCGCTGTAGGTGTACGGTTCGGCCCCGATGGGAAGGAGGCCGAGGAAATCGCCGGTGCTCCCGTTGTATTTGGCCATGTTGTTTGATTCCCTATGCACCTGCCAGATGTCGTCGTTGGCATCGGCGATGACTCCGCGGCTGTCCCTGCTGCCCACCTGGCTTTCCTTGTCCCAAATCACCGCGCCGCTGGGTGCGAACTTGACGACGCCGCCGTTTCGTTTACTCACCAGGATGTTGCCGCTGTTGTCGGTGCCCACAGCGTAGCTGCAGTACTTCGAACTTGCCGGTTTGCTCCAGGCGTTGGTAGCGGCGTCGTAGTCCACGTAGCTGTCGCATGATCCCCCCATGATGACATGGGTATTGTTGTTGGCGTCCCGCCTGAGAGCCAGCCCATAGACCTGGTCCGGCACGCCTATGCTGCTGGCGGCATAGGGCCCCGTGTCGCTTGCCGTGTTGTTGATCCTGGTCAGGACGTAGGAACCCCAGTTCGCGCCCCAGAGCGTGCCGTTCTGGTCGATCAGGCACCCGTAGTTCGGGGTGCCGGTGGCGACAGGACCGGCTATCGTGTGCCCGTCCGCCGCACTCACCTTGAAATATTCGTGACGGTTGTAAAGACCGACCCAGAGGTTGCCATCGGTGCCGATGCAGAGGGCACGGCCGATGCCATCGTACCGTTGCGGCAAAGGAGTGCTGCCGCCGCCGGTGTAGACGCCGTCCGGGATGCGCTTGGCCCAGGCGATCCGCTCGTCCTTGATCTCGCTGTCCTCGATCAAGCCGTTCTTGTTGGAATCTTCCAGCGGCATCATCTCGGCGGCGCCGATCTTCCCGTCATTGTCCGTATCGCTGGAGGTTTGCATGATCCCGTCACCGTTGCGGTCGATGAAAGAGTTGTTGAGGATCTTGAACAGCGTCGGGTAACCGCCGAACCAGCGATCCAGCACGTAGGCGTTGCCGTCCTTATCGACTGCGGTGCGCGACGGAGCCGGACCGCCCCAGGCGCCATGATACCCGGTCGGAAACCAGGTCCGGTAGCGGGCTACCTCGCGGCCGGGCTTGTTCAGTCCGATTTGGGTCGAGTCCACCTTGGATAGGGTATCTTCAGCGGCGTTGGCGATCCAAAGGACCGGGAAGCTGGATCCCGTACTGTTGAGTTGGAGCTGGTTGTTGTGCGGCTCGTTGTGGTTCACCCCCACCAGGGTTCCCTGATCGAAGTCCCCATCCGTAGTGTAGGTCTGACTTCCGGCCCAGGCATATCCCGAGGCAAGAAGACCGGGGACCAGGGTCGTCAATGCCAGGAGACGGATTCTTTTCGGCGCTCTTTTCATAGTTAACTCCTTTCAATGTTTTAGAGAGTTAGCTGCTACCGCGAGGTTGCAGGGGAGCCATCTGTTTCCGGGAGAAAGGCACGATCATCACGTTGCTACCCTGGTTGTTTGTCAGGCGCTTCTGAGCGCCCCCCTCCGCGGCAACAGAGTAGATCTGGGCCGAGCCGTCGTGCAGGCTGACAAAGTAGATGGCGCTGCCGTCAGCGGCCCAGGCCGGATAGTTCTCCTCGTCCGCCGTCCTGGTCAGGTTGATGGCGCCACTGCCGTCGGCATTCATGAGGTAGATATCGCCGCGGGCCCTCTGCATCGGATCACCTTCCCGACTGGAGACGAAGGCGATGCGTTTGCCGTCCGGCGACCAGATCGGCGACGCGTTGCTGAAGAAGTTGTCGGTTATCTTTACGGAGTTGCTGCCGTCAGGGTTGATGGCAAAGATATTGAGGACCGGGTCTTTGGCCTCTACGTATATCAGTCGGGATCCATCCGGGGCCCAGGAGGGGGAAAACTTCTTGTTCTTCGAAAGGCTTGCGGTGAGATTCCTGTGTTCCCCGCCGTTGGCGGACATGACGCAAATATCCGAACTTCCTCTTGGTTCATGCGCAACGAACGCGATCGAACGTCCATCCGGCGAGAGGACCGGTGCCCCTTTATCCAAAGGCGTCGCGGAGAGTTGCTTGAGGTTTCCTCCGTCGGCGGAGACGACATAAAAGTTGGTCCAGCGGTCCCGGTTGGAGCGGAAGACGATGCGACCGTCAGGAGTCCAGGCAGGGGAAGTGTCAGAGGCTTCATCGGAAGTCAGCCGCTTTTGCGCAGTACCGTCCGCGTTCATGGCATAGATCTCGGCGTTGCCGTCGCGATAGGAAGTGAAGGCGATGCGCGTCCCGTCGGGGGACAAGGCGGGGTCGGTGTTTTCCTCGCGCCCTTGAGTAAGGGCAGTCTGCCCGGAGCCGTCTGCATTCATTGAGTAGATCTGGGAGACGCCGTCGCGGGTGGAGATAAAAAGGATTTTCCCGCTTGCAGCGGATGCCGCCGCCTCACCGGCAAAGGCGGAAGCCGCCAAAACAGCCCAGAAGGCGATAAGAATGTTTTTCATGGCACTCACCTACCTATTTGATGTAGCCAAAGACACCGCCGCCAATCTCATTGCCATCCTGGTCATACGCTTTCACAGTGTAGCTTCCGGGAGTCCCCGGGATGATCTCGGCGGAAAGGGTCCCTTCAGCGCTCACTGTTCGCAACTGCTCGTTTTTCGCGCCATTGCCATCGATTACCGCCAACCTAACAGTGGTGAAGGGAGTGAGATTGCCTCCGGTAATGACAACCTTGTCAGAAGCATCCGGCGTCGAGGGGACCGACACCCATGCCGACGATGCCAGAGCAGGCGAGGCCGTCGCCAAGGCGACCGTCAATAGAAGAGCCGTCATCATTCGTTTCGTGGTAGTCATAGAACCTCCCTTTTAAAGTCGTTTGCATGATCAAAGGCCCTGCACAAACGGAAAAGCATCTAATAGCAATTAATATTCCAGGCCGGAAGTCTCTGTTATTGCGCAGGTTCCACTTTTTCAGGAGAGCGTAAATGTAAAAAAAATCGACGCGGGGTGGCAGCAGTGGCGTGACATGGCGTTGGAAATCATGGGGGGGATCTTTGAACGTGGAGAGAGCATGGGGCGATGACTCGTTGCCTGTGGACAGGGCGCCGCCCAAAGTGGCTGTAATAGCAGGCAAAAGGAATTTGCACCGTCTGAGCAGGGATCCATGTAAGGAAATGCGACAGCCTGATCCCCGGGCCGGGATGTGCAAGCGCTGTAACTGTTAAATCGGCCATCAAGTCCGGATTATGGAATTGCGAGATAGAAGTTAAGCAGAACCAGCCTAAGGTTGTTAAACTGTTAACTTCTGGAGCAAACGCCGGGCTGGGCAACAGCGAGGTCCTCTATGTCTTTCTTTCAAATCTTCCTCCTGGCCGCAGTGCAGGGGGCGGCGGAACTGCTGCCGGTTTCCAGCTCCGCACACGTCATCGTGGCGGCCAAACTCATGGGGGTCGATCCGACCACGCCTGAGATGACCCTCCTGCTGGTCATGCTCCATACCGGAACCATGTTCGCGGTGATCCTCTTCTTCTGGAAAGGGTGGAGGGCCAGTTTCTTCTCCTCGCGGCAACAATTCCGGAAAACCTGCCAACTGATCTTCGTTGCCACCGTTATCACCGGTGCGGTCGGGGTCGGAATCAAGACTCTCATCGAACGCATCGCTTTCGGCAAGGGTGCCCATGCAGAGATCGAGATGCTCTTCGGGAATCTCGGGCTGATCTCGGCAGCCCTGGCCGCAGTTGGGGTATTGATCATTTACGCCGGGTTGCGGCGCAGACGGGATGGAGAAAAAGGTGAGCTAACCTTAAAGGAGGCTTGCGGCATCGGTGCGGTCCAGGGCCTTTGCCTTCCCTTTCGCGGATTCTCCCGCTCCGGAGCCACCATCTCGACCGGACTCCTGCTGGGGATCGCGAAGGAGAGGGTGGAGGAGTTCAGCTTTGCTCTTGCCGTAGTACTGACGCCGCCGGTGGTGGCCAGGGAGATGCTGCGGTTGATGAAAGCTCATGCCGTCTCCGCCTCAGGAGGAGAGTTGCTTCAGCTCTTTCTGCCAAGTCTTGGCGGCATGGTACTAAGCTTCCTCGCCGGCCTCCTTGCCTTGCGCTGGTTATCGTCCTGGCTGGAGAAGGGGCTCTGGCACTACTTCGGATACTACTGCCTGGCCGCTTCCGCGGTGGTGTTCACACTGTATCGGATCGGGTTCTGAGAGTGGTGGCGAAAC
>NZ_JBXKJL010000132.1:0-22903 GCF_056994735.1 Geomonas sp. | reverse complement strand
AATCCGTGTGAAACCCGTTCGCCCTGAGCCTGTCGAAGGGCGCATTTTTTATTCTTACCTGGCCGCGAACTTCATGAAGAATACTTCCAGCGCCAGCCGGGCGTTCACGTTGCGGGCCAGCATGGTCCGCATGGTTACGAGCTGCTCGATGAGCTCTATGATTCTCCCTTGTGAGCAGCGCGCCGCCTCCTTCGCGATCAACTCCTCGAGGTCGCCGTTGGCGAGCGCCTCGGGTGTCGAGGGGTAGATCATGATGTCGCGCAGGAACGACAGGATCAGTTCGATCAGGCCCGGAAGGCCTTCCTTGTCTGCGGCCAGCTCCTCCGCCGTCTGGAACAGCGCATTCACGTCCTTCAGGTTCAGCGAGACGATCCGCGACAGGAAGGTTCCCCGTCCCTCGAGAACTCCGTCGGCGGCGACTTCCATTGCTCTTCTCAAACTCCCGCCGGAGAGTGTCGCGGCGACCCTGGCCGCTTCGGCGGCGAAACCATCCCGCACCAGCCGCCCCTCGATCATCTCCGCGGGGAGAGGGTGGAAGTCCAGGGACTGGCAGCGGGAGAGGATGGTCTGCAGCACGGCTGAGCGCTCCGGCGTGATCAGTATCATCAGTGCCTCGCCCGGCGGCTCTTCCAGGGTCTTGAGCAGGGCGTTCCCGGAGGAGAGATTGAATTTTTCGGCGCCGTCGATGATGCAGGCCTTCTTCGGCGCCTCGAACGGGCGGTACGAGAGCTCCTTCTGCAGTTCCCTCACCTGGTCGATCTTTATGAAGGCGCCGTCCGGTTCCAGGATGTGGAGGTCGGGATGCTGCCCGCTGGCGATCTTCCGGCACGAGGAGCAGACCCCGCAGGCCTCGTCTTTTCCGCAGAAGACGGCCTGGACGAAGGCGAGTGCGGTCTTCCTCTTGCCGCACCCCTCGATCCCGGAGAAGAGATAGGCGTGGGCCACCCGTCCCATGGAGATCGAGCGGCGCAAGACCGCAACGGCGCTGTCCTGGCCGATGACGTCGGAAAAAGGCATACTAGCTCGCAACCTTGCCGGCTGCCAAGGCTGCCGCGCTCTTAAGCGGAAGCCTCGTCGAGAGTGCGGCAATTACCAGCTGTTCGGTCTGCGCCACGTCGCCGGAGCCGTCGATCACCACGAATCTCTCAGGGAAGGTTGAGGCGAGCCGCAGATATCCGTCGCGCACCCGCTCGTGGAAGCGGATCGATTCCAGCTCGAAGCGCTCCTCACGGGCGCCCTGGGTGGACTCGATGCGGGAGAGTGCGCGGGAAAGGCCGATTTCCACCGGGCAGTCGATCAGCACCGTCAGCTTCGGCTGCACCCCCCCGGTGGCGAGATTGTTCAACTGTTCGATGATCGCCAGATCCAGCTCCCTGCCGTTCCCCTGGTAGGCCACGGTCGCGTCGGTGAAGCGGTCGCATAGTACGATCTCGCCGCGCTCCAGTGCCGGGACGATCACCTCTTCAACGTGCTGCGCTCGCGCGGCCGCATAGAGAAGGAGTTCGGTAAGGGGCGTGATGGCCTTGTTCTCGGCG
This sequence comes from Geomonas sp., assembly GCF_056994735.1. NCBI lineage: Bacteria > Pseudomonadati > Thermodesulfobacteriota > Desulfuromonadia > Geobacterales > Geobacteraceae > Geomonas > Geomonas sp. Next base: position 21,368 of record NZ_JBXKJL010000132.1, on the reverse strand, counting down.
TCCAGAAGGATGGCGCGTATCTTGTCGGCGATGGCACAGCCGCCAGGTTCCCTGGTTGCGATGACCTGCTCGCCAGCGTGCTCCAGCCGCTCCTTGAGGCGCCTCAGCTGAGTCGTCTTTCCGCACCCCTCGACACCTTCAAATGTAATGAAAAAGCCCATGCTTACGCTCTCACAATCCCCGTAAAATCGTTAAATTATATGGGAGGGGGGATCATTATGCAAGATTTAAATGGCCGCAAACCCGCATGGCTATTGCTATGGCGCGGCCCTTTGGCTATATTTGGGCAAAGTGCCAAGGCGGGAAGATCCCAATGGATAACACAGTAGACGACAACCTCATTATCATTGAAGAGAAACTGGGCTACCGTTTCATGAACCGCGCCCTGCTGGAGGAGGCCCTGACTCACCGCACCTTCGTCAATGAGGCCGGCGGGGGAAAGGACAACCAGCGCCTGGAATTCTTCGGGGATTCCGTGCTCGATTTTCTCCTCTCCGAGATCCTGCTGGTGCAGTTTCCGTCCAGCAGGGAAGGGGAGTTGACCCGGATCAGGGCCGCGCTGGTCGACGAGGCCAGCCTGGCCGGAATCGCCGCCGCCCTCGATCTCGGCTCCTGCCTGCGCCTTGGTCGTGGCGAAGAGAAGGGGGGAGGGAGGCAGAAGCGCTCTCTCCTTGCCGACGCATTCGAGGCTTTGCTGGCGGCAATCTATCTCGACGGCGGGGTAGACGCGGCCCGGCGGGTGGTCCAGGAGTATTTCGGTCCGCTCCTTGCCTCCGGGGAAGTCTTGTCGGGTCGGGATTTCAAGACCGACCTGCAGGAGCGTGCGAGGCTCGTGCGCGGCCAGCTCCCGCGTTACCACATGAAGGAAGTGACGGGGCCGGACCATGACCGGCGTTTCACCGTGGAGATCTATCTCGGCGAGGAACTGATGGGGGAGGGGATCGGCAGGAGCAAGAAGGAGGCGGAACAGGCCGCGGCCAAGGCGGCGACCGTTCTTCTGAAGGCGGAAAGTTGAAGCCGGTCGTCATTCCCTTCTTCATTTCGCACCTCGGCTGCCCGCACCGCTGCGTCTTTTGCGACCAGTTGAAGATTGCCGGAGCCCCGGGAGAGCTCCCTGACCGCCCGGCGATCCTGGAGAAGATTGAACAGTACCGGCAAAGCGCGCGGGGGAGAATGCTGGAGGTGGCTTTTTTCGGAGGCACCTTCACCGCCCTGCCGAGGTCGGATCAGGAATATCTCCTCGGGACCCTGCAGCCGCTCCTTGCTTCAGGGGATCTCGAGTCGGTGCGGCTTTCCACCAGGCCTGATGCGGTCGATGGCGCAACAGCCATCTTCTTGAAGGAAATGGGAGTGGCGACGGTTGAGCTCGGGGTCCAGTCGATGGAAGAGGAAGTCCTCAGGCTCTCCCGTCGTGGCCATACGGCTTCAGATGTGGAAAACGCCGTCGGTGCCCTCAAGGACGCCGGGCTCTCCATCGGGATACAGCTCATGCCCGGGCTTCCGGGAGACACGGAGGAGAGATCGCTTAATTCCCTGCGCCGGGTCCTCTCGCTTGAGCCCTCCTTCCTGCGGATCTATCCCACCCTGGTCATTGCCGGGACCGACCTGGCCAACCTTTATCAAAAAAATGAATACAGGCCGCAATCCCTGGAAGAGGCGGTTGCCGTCTGCAAGCGGCTCCTCCTTGAGGCCAGGGGGGCAGAGGTGCCGGTCATCAGGCTTGGGCTGCAGCCGACGGCCGAACTGGAGTCGCCGGAAGTGGTGCTGGCAGGGCCGTATCACCCGGCCTTCGGACAGTTGGTCGAGTCGGAGCTGTACTTTGACCTGATGACCCTGCTGACCGGTGCGGTTCCCTCCGGAAGCGAGGTCGTCTTCATTGTGCCGGCGGGGAGGGTTTCGGATGTTGTGGGGCAGAAGAGGCGGAATGTAATCAGGCTGGCGGAGATGCGAGACATTTCAGTTGCGGACGTGCGGGAAGAGTCATCGCTCGGGCCGGGGGCGCTACGAATGGAATGCCGAGGCGCTACGTTCTCAGCCGATCTTGGTGATCTGCCGCCGGTTCCTCCTCTCTGACCCTACCCCTCCGGGGGCGGGAGCTCGGATGCCTCTCGCCGGGGCAGAGCCCGTTCCCCCCGGCGGGGGGAGGTCGGATGGGGGGATCTCCGGTGCATGGGAGAGGGATGCGCCGCCGCCTCCTTGAGTGTTATACTACTTACGTCGCCTGAAACGGTGCAAACAAGGCATCAAAAGAAGGCTTTTCTTTAAAGGCATTTTGCCGTATCTTCCCCGTTCTGATCCATTCGCAATTACCAGGAGACACGTAATGTCAGAACACGAAGAAAATAAAGGATTCCGTTCCGGTTTTGTCTCAATAGTCGGACGCCCGAACGTTGGGAAATCCACTCTGCTGAACAAGATCCTGGGCGAGAAGATCGTCATCACCTCGGACAAGCCGCAGACCACGAGGAACAGGATCCAGGGGATTCACAACATTCCCGGCGGCCAGATCGTATTCATAGATACTCCCGGCATTCACAGGGCCAAGAGCAGGCTCAACAAGTTCATGGTGGACGAGGCGCTTGCCGCGGTTACGGGGGTCGATGTCATCCTCTTCCTGGTCGACGGCGCGGCCGACCCGGTCAAAGAGGCGGGAATGATCAAGGAGGTCCTCTCCGGTGTCAACATTCCGGTCATCCTGGTCATGAACAAGATCGACCTGGTGCCGAAAGGAGAGCTCCTGGAGCGGATGCTCTGCTACGGGGAGACCTATCCGTTCAAGGAGATCATCCCGGTTTCGGCTCTTACCGGTGACGGTGTCGATCAGTTGGTGCAGCTCGTCCATGTGCTCCTCCCCGAAGGCCCCTGCTACTTCCCAGAGGACATCCTGACCGACGTCCCGGAGCGCTTCGTGGTCGCCGAGATCATCAGGGAAAAGATCTTCCGCATGACTCGTGACGAGGTTCCCTACTCGGTCGCGGTTGTGGTTGACAGTTTCAAGGAGCGCGAGGACGGACTGGTTTCCATCGCCGCGACCATCAACGTGGAGCGGGATTCGCAGAAGGGGATCATCATCGGGAAGAAAGGTGACATGCTGAAGCGGATCGGGATGCAGGCCCGCCAGGAGATCGAGCAGCTCCTGGATACCAAGGTCTTCCTGGAGCTCTTCGTGCGCGTCAGCCCTGAGTGGAGCGAGAATACGCGGCTGCTCAAGGAGTTCGGGTACCACAGTTAAGGTCTTGTTTTGAATCAAAAAAAGAGAGGGAGGTCGCCACTGGGACCTCCCTCTCTTCGTTCGCAGCGCCCTCACCCTGACCCTCTCCCTGAGGGAGAGGGGACCCGGATCACCTGCGGGCCTCTTTAGCTGTCATTTCCACGGATGTAAGCGGGAATCCAGAGTTTTCTGGATCCCCGATAAAGGCACCCGGGGATGACGGCAAGGCTAGTGCGTCTCCTTGAAGACCGGCATCACCTTGTTGAGGATCCAGAACAGGCCAAACGGCACCACCGCGACCAGCAGGGCGCCGAGCAACCCTTCCTTGAAGGTCTCGAAGTTGTCCGGCCAGATGGGCAATTTGTAGTGCATGAAGCCCGCCAGCGAGGATGAAAAGGCTTGTCCGCCGATCACGACGTTCCAGCGCATCATGAAGACCCCCAGAAGTACCAGTAACGTCCCCAAAACAGCACGCCTTATCGTGATTCCCGGCATCAGCAGGATAATGAAAGGGACCAGGTTCCCCAGCCCATACTGGATCACGAAGATGTTGACGAAGTCCCTCTCGTAGATGACGCTCCTCAGGATGTCCCACGACTTCACCGCCGTGTAGCCCCGGAAGATCAGGTCGAGCAGTTCCAGGGTGATCGCCGCCGCCATGAAGATGAGGAGGTATTTCGAAGTCATGGCGACCACCTGCGACTCCGCGCTCTTCAGTTCCTGCGGAGAGGGGAGCGCCGGGCTTTCCTGCCTTCTTCGCGCAGCAAGCCCTTTCCTGATCTCCATGGTGACGATGTAGGTCAACAGACAGAGCGCGATGCCGGAAACGACGGCGGAGCAGATGAAGATCACCGGCATAAGCGGCGTCATCCACAGGGCGTTTGCCTTGACAGAGCCGAAGATGAATCCGGCATAGCCGTGCAGAAAGCAGGCGACCGGAATGCCGGCGCCGGCCAGCTTCTTCACCGCCCGCTCATCCGCCGCGAGGGCCTCCTCGGAAATGTCGAAAGCCCCGAGGGTGAGGGCTGAGAAGAGGAGGTAGCTCAGTTGCTGCCACAGGCCTCTGGCCCGGATCCCCCGCAACTCGAGGGCTGTATCCACGAAATGCTTCCGGTAGACGAACCACAACTCCGAGGCCACGATCATCCCGTAGGTTGAGAATACGATGCCGAAGGCGGCGATGGCCGAGGTGAAGTGCGGCGTCATCATCACCTCGATGCCGCGCTGCGGTTGCTGGAGATGCAGCATGAGCGGCAGCATCGCCACCGGGAGGAGGGCGAAGGAGAAGACCAGCGAGAACCGGGCGATCCCCTTGAGCTCCTTTACCCCGAAGACATGGTAAAGAGAGGAGAGCACGAAGGCGCCCGCCACCAGGCCGGTCATGAAGGGGTACATCACGATCTGGATGGTCCAGTAGATGTACTCATTGGGATAGACGAACAGTTCCTTCAGGGTCCACGCTTCTCCATGCACCATGGCTATCTCACCTCCCTGGTGAGCCCCAGGTAGAAGACCTGCGGCTTGGTCCCGTACTCTTCCTTCAGCACGTTCACCCTTTCGGTCATGATGATCTTGGTCACCGGGTCGTCCGGATCCATCAGGTTTCCTATCCGCCGTGCCCCGAAGGCGCAGGCGTCGATGCAGGCGGTCTGCATCCCCTGGCTGATCCGGTGATAGCAGAAGTTGCATTTCTCCGCGACACGGTGGACCGGGTGGAAGAAACGGACGCCATAGGGGCAACCCATGATGCAGTAGCCGCAGCCGATGCACCATTTCCGGTCCACCAGCACCACGCCGTCCTCGGTCTGGTAGGTGGCGCCGACCGGGCAGACCTGGACGCAGGGCGGATTGTCACACTGGTTGCACAGCTTCGGCACGAAGAAGGCCTTGGAGATGTCCTCGTCGCGGATCGGCTCGCTCTTTCCTTCGCCGAGATCGATATCGGTGCTCTCGAAGCCGTCACGGGCGCCTTTCGGGGAATCGATGTGGGTGTTGCCGTCCTTGGTGATGACGTAGCGCTCGACCCAGGTCCTGGTCACGTTGGCGTCGTAGGGAACATCGTTCTCGATCTTGCAGGCCTTGACGCACATCCCGCAGCCCACGCATTTCTGCGTGTCGACCAGGAAGCCCCAGCGGACCTTCTTCCCTTCCTTTCTTTCAGCCAGGAGGCGCTTCGGGTCGAAGAGCTGAAGGGCACCGAGCGGAATGGCCAGCCCGCCGGCAATGAGCAGCGACTTTTTGCAGAAATTCCTGCGGGAAATCATGTCCGCCCCTCCTTTCTCGGGTCATGGGGCCAATGGCAGGTCACGCACTCGAGTTCGCGGTGATGGGTCTGTGGATTGATCCCCCTGATCCTGCCGCGGCCGCTGGTCGGATAGTTGAGGCGGAAGTGGCATCTGGCGCAGAGTTCGCGGCTGCGGTTGATGGTGAGGGTTCTCGGGTCGTCGGGATGTCCCAGGGCGGGGCCGTGGCAGTTCTCGCAGTTGATCCCGGAGTGGGGGGATTTTCTGATCTCTTCGTACTTGTCCCGGTGGCACTTCTTGCAGTACTCTGCGGTGCGGTACTTCACCTTGACCAGTTTCCATTCCTGCTCGTTGCTGGGGCGGTGCCAGCCGTACATGTAGCCCCGGCTCCCGATGCCGAAGTCGGAGGGGACCAGGAATTCCCGCGCCACCAGGACCACGGCGATGACGAGCAGCACGACATACAGCGGTCGCCAGACATGTCTCTTCACTTGGCTCCTCCTTCTTCACTGGCCCCGATGGCTGACGCAATTCCGGTCTGTTGAAGCCGTTTCGCCGTAATATAACAGTGTTTGCACTGTATCAAATATCGACCGTTTTGCAAGGTTAAATGATCGAAGATACTGTGTATTTATTCAAATTAATGTTTTAGTATGTGTATATTTCTATTAATTTAACTTGTTTTGACAAAGATGTTTACGGATAGTAAGGTTATGCGATTTTTTCATGGACCCCACCGCTTTTCGCAAGGAGAAAGAAGATGGCACCACTTAGAAAGTACGCCGGCTACGCCTGGAACCTGATCAGCCTCGCCGGTCTCGTCCTCGCCGTGACGGCCGCCGGTTTGATCATAGGTTTCCTTTCCTATGAGGCAATTTCCGGTGTGGAGCAACCCTACATCGGGCTCATGACCTACTTCCTGTTCCCCGGGATGCTCATCTTCGGCCTTCTCCTGGTGCCGCTCGGGGCGTTCCTGGTCAGGGAGAAGAGGCGCCGCTTCGAGGCCCGTGGCGAGGAGATTCCGCCGTTCCCGCGGGTCGACTTCAATGAGCCGCACAAGCGTCACCTCTTCATTTTCTTCGTCGTTGCCAGCATCGGCTTCGTGCTGATCGTCTCCATCGCCTCCCTGAAGGGCTTCGAGTTCACCGAATCGACCACCTTCTGCGGCGAGCTCTGCCACGTGGTCATGGAGCCGGAGCACGTGGCCTGGAGCAACTCTCCCCACGCCAAGGTCAAGTGCGTCGAGTGCCACGTCGGCCCCGGTGCCGCCTGGTACGTGAAGGCCAAGATCTCCGGCATGAGGCAGCTCTACGCGGTCCTCTTCCACACCTATCCGGAAACCATCGAGACCCCGATCGAAAACCTGCGCCCGGCCCGCGATACCTGCGAAGGCTGCCACTGGCCGGAGAAATTCTACTTCGGCAGACAGAAGGTATTCTATCACTACGCTCCCAACGAGCAGAACACCCCGCGTGAAACCAACCTGCTCATCAACATCGGCGGCGGCAGCTCCAATGCGCCGGATGCCAAGGGTATCCACTGGCACATCGGCACCGAGGTCAAGTACATCGCCACCGACAAGAAGCGCCTCATCATCCCCTACATCTCGGTGAAGGGCAAGAACGGCAAGATCACCGAGTACATGGACACCGAGAAGCCGCTTTCCAAGGACGAGATCGCCAAGTCCAACCAGAGGGTGATGGACTGCCTCGACTGCCACAACCGTCCGGCCCACATCTACCACGCACCGGGACTCGAGATCGACGAGGGCTTCGTGCACAAGCGGATCGATGTCTCCCTGCCGTTCATGAAGAAGGTTGGGGTTGAGGTTCTCACCAGGCCGTACAAGAACAAGGAAGAGGCCAAGGCGGTCATCGCCAAGGAGGTCCCGGCCTTCTACGCCGAGAAGTACCCGGCCCTCGCCCAGAGCAAGGACAAGGAAATCAAGCAGGCGGTTGCCGCTCTCCAGGACATCTACGAGAGGAACTTCTTCCCCTCCATGCACCTGAACTGGAATACCTACCCGAACCACATCGGTCACTTCTACACCCCGGGGTGCTTCCGCTGCCACGACGGCAAGCACAAGTCCGCGGAAGGCAAGATCATCTCCAAGGATTGCAACCTCTGCCACACCCTGCTGAGCCAGAAGCAGGAGAACATCCCGGCAGGGACCCAGCCGAAGCAGTTCGTGCACCCGGTCGACATCGGCGACGAGCTGATGAAGACCAACTGCAGCGAGTGCCACGCCGCAGGCGGTCAGGACATCCCCGGCGGCGAGCACCACGCCAAGAAGTAATCAGGAATAGAAGCAACGAAAAGGCCCCCGGCTCCAAAACCGGGGGCCTTTTTCGTGCGCGGCAGCCCTCTCAAAACGACATTCAATCGTTCCCGTCTGGCCACCACACCAGGTTCTTGCCCGTCATGCGGCCTCACCTAATCCCTTGATTTCCTTGTCGCAGGAGTGTTATAAAGCTTTAAGCTCACCCAACCCCGGAGTCGCACCATGTTGATGAAGGCCTCAGAAGTAGCCGCGCTTCTAAAGAAGGACGAAAGCGCGGTAGTCAAATGGATAAAAAAGGAGAAGCTTCCCGCCACCATGGTCAGGGGGAGCTACCGGATCAACCGCGTCGATCTCCTCGAGTGGGCTACTGAGCACGGCATAACCGTGCCGCCGGAGCTCTTTGCTGCCGCCGAGAAGGATCTCCGCCTTCCGACCCTCTCCGAGGCGCTCGAGGCAGGCGGTGTTCATTGCGGCGTTCCTGGAGACGACAAACTCTCGGTGCTGAGGAATGTGGTCAACCTGTTGAAGCTCCCCCCCCAGATGGACCCGGAGTTCCTGCTCCAGGTGCTGCTGGCCCGGGAGGCACTGGGCACCACAGCCATCGGGGACGGCATCGCGATCCCGCACGTGCGCAACCCCATCCTGCTGCAGAACAAGCCGGCACCGACCATCTCGCTCTGTTTCCTGCAAGACCCCATCGACTTCGGGGCCCTGGACGGGAAGCCGGTCCGCATCCTCTTCATGCTGACCAGCCCGACGGTCAGGGTCCACCTGCACCTCCTGTCCCGGCTGGCCTACGCCCTCCACGACCCGCAGTTCCGAACCACCTTGAACGCCGCCTGCGACCCGGCAGGGATCATAGAGGCCGCCCGGCGCTTCGAGCGAGACCTGAGGAAATAACATGGACCTCTTCGGCGAGTCGACCTCCTTCCTGCTCCTCTCACTCGCCGTCGCCTGCCAGGCGCTTTCCGGGCTCCCGCTCCTCATCTTCAGGGGCTCCGGGGCTGCACAACGCTCCGCCGCCTCCCTGATGGCTGCTGCCTCCCTTTCGGGGACGGCCGGCGCCCTGGCTGTCCTCCTCTCTCCGCGATCAACCACTTTCGTCCTGGAGTGGGGCCTCCCCTTCGGCCCGGCCGAGATCGGTGTCGATCCCCTCTCCGCCCTTTTCCTCTTCCCCATCTTCATCGTAACGGGCTGCAGCGCCGTCTACGGCGTCGGCTACTGGCCCGCTGCCGAACGTCCGGAAAGTGCCGGAAAACTCACCTTCTTTCTTGGCCTTCTGGCCGCGGCCCTTACCACGCTCCTCCTGGCACGCAACACGGTGCTCTTCCTCCTCGCCTGGGAGGTGATGGCCTTCGCCGCCTACTTCGCTCTCACCACCGAGGACGAGAAGCCTGAGGTGCGGGATGCCGGCACCCTCTATCTCATCACCACCCATGTCGGCACCCTGGCGCTCTTTGCCATGTTCTCGCTCATGCAAGGCGCGACCGGCGCCTTCCTGTTTCCTGCCCAGGCCTCGCTCTGGGGCCATAGCGGCGTGGCGACGGCGATCTTCCTGACGGCCCTGATCGGCTTCGGCCTCAAGGCCGGAATGATGCCGCTCCACATCTGGCTCCCGTCCGCCCACGCCAACGCGCCGAGCCACGTCTCGGCCATCCTTTCCGGCGTCGTCCTCAAAACCGGGATCTACGGCCTGGTCCGCGTCTGCTCCTGCTTCTTCGACCTGCCGGTGTGGTGGGGTTGCACGGTGCTGGTGCTCGGCGGGATCTCGGGGGTGGCCGGGGTGGCCTTCGCCATCGGCCAGCACGACCTGAAGAGGCTTCTTGCTTATCACAGCATCGAGAACATCGGGATCATCCTGCTCGGTCTGGGCGCGGCGCTGGTCGGCCAGAGCCAGGGCTACCCCGCATTGGTCGTGCTGGGGCTTGGCGGCGCCCTCCTGCATGTGATCAATCACGCCACCTTCAAGGCGCTCCTCTTTCTGGCCGCAGGCGCCGTTATCCACGCCACCGGCACCCGGGAGATCGATCTCATGGGCGGGGTGGCTCGGCGGCTTCCCTTCAGCTCCCTCTTCTTCCTGGTCGGAGCCGTCGCCATCTGCGGTCTGCCTCCCCTCAACGGCTTCGTCAGCGAATTGATGGTCTACCTCGCCTCCTTCGCCGCTATCCGGTCCTACCATGGGATGGCAGGTGCTCTTCCCGCTTTGGCCGCTCCCGTCCTGGGGCTGATCGGAGGGCTGGCCGTCGCCTGCTTCGTCAAGGTCTTCGGCGTCGCCTTCCTGGGCGTCGCACGCTCGCCCGAACACGCCGGCGGGCATGAGGCCAGTGCCGGCATGCTCTGGCCCATGGGGATTCTTTCGGCCATCTGCCTGTTGATAGGCGTCACCCCGGTGCTGATCGCCCGGCCGTTGAACAGTGCGGTAATCGGTTACTCCAGCCCGCTTTTGTCACAGGGGGTGTCGAACCTGGTCCCCCTTGCCTACGTCACCGTCCTCGGCGCCGGCCTCCTGCTGGTCGCCGCCTTCATCTGGGCTTATATCTCGCGGCGAAACCGCACTCTCCCGCAGTCCACCTCCGTCACCTGGGGGTGCGGCTATCTGGCCCCCACCCCCCGCATGCAGTACAGTTCGTCATCTTTCGGCTCCATGCTGGTGGACTGGTTCAGGATGGTGTTGCGGCCGGAGGTGCATCGCAAGGAGGTGGAGGGAGTGTTCCCCCAACCGGCCGGTTTCGCAAGCCACGTCCCGGAGACGGTGCTGGAGCGGATCTATCTCCCCTGGCTACACTACCTCTATCGCAAGAGCGCCCCGATCCGCAGCCTGCAGCACGGGAAGCTGAACATCTACATCTTCTACACCTTCATTACGCTGGTGCTGCTGCTGGTGTTGACCACGCGCTGAGGTCAAAGGCTATCCAAGGTCTGGCGAGATGGTGCGGGAAGCTTCGATGGGGTCTGTCGGAGGTCAGCGAAAGCGGCATTGCTGCCGGAAATTCGGGGAAGGGCGCTCCCGCCTCGGGGTAGCTCCGCCTGAAAAGATGTGGCCGTCACCTGTGAAAGACGATGGCCAGCAGCATAAGAGGCACCGAAGCGAAGAACGACAGCATGAAGGCAAGGCAACTGAGGGTCAGCAGCGGGTCGCTCAGTCCTGCATACCGCCTTTTAAGTATGAACTCCATCAGCCTCGCCAACGTGTCCACGAAGCCGTAGACGCTACGCCCGAATCTTAATTGCGATAACAGGTCCCTGTGCTTGACACTGAGCCGTAGCAGGGTGAAAAGCAGTGAAATGTTCGCAATAATGATGAAGATCAGCATCGCGTTTTCAAGCATTTCGAACCCCCTCTATGTCCTCTCCTCCCGGCGCCTCCATTGCAGGTCAGTGTAATTTCTCCGGGTTTCAACTTCCGTTTCCACTCTCCCCCGCAGCACCTCTATTGTACCATGCACGCTCCCCCGGTCACGGAGGACAATTTCGATGCAAATCCGTCTCCGCTGTGCCCGGATTGGTAGCCAGTTGCAACCTCCTTTTGCCAACTGCGACTACGCACAATGCGAGCTATCTCGTTGATCTCGCTGAAGGACACTTTTTTTAATTCTTTTTTTGACAAATCGTTTTTCGGGTAGTACCTTGGAGAGCCAATCGTGGCCCCTCCGCTTAAGAGTCAGGACATGATCGGCGATCAGCACGGGAGTAGCGATTGTCGGTGCCAGCACCCTCGACCGAAAGGTAATGATGCAGAGACTCGAACATCTTTTTGAAAATAACCGGACCTGGACAGAGCAGATACGTGCCGAGGATCCGGAGTTCTTCCTCAAGCTTTCCACGCAGCAGGCTCCCGAGTACCTGTGGATCGGCTGCTCCGACAGCCGGGTGCCTGCCAATGAGATCGTCGGGCTGTTGCCGGGCGAGCTCTTTGTCCACCGCAATGTCGCCAACCTCGTGGTCCACACCGACCTGAACTGCCTCTCCGTCATGCAGTACGCCGTAGACATCCTCAAGGTGAAGCACCTCATCGTCTGCGGCCATTACGGCTGCGGCGGCGTCTATGCCGCCATGAAGAGCATGAGGCTGGGCCTGATCGACAACTGGATCAGGCATCTCCAGGACGTGCGGGCGAAGCATGAGGATTACCTGGCCGGGATCGCCGACGAGGACACGCGCTGCGACAGGTTGTGCGAGTTGAACGTGATCGAACAGGTGGTGAACGTCTGCCAGACCACGGTGGTCCAGGACGCCTGGGCGCGCGGCCAGGAGGTCACCGTGCACAGCTGGATCTACGGCCTGACCGATGGACAGCTCAGCGATCTCGGCATGAGGGTCTTCGCTCCGGAGCAGCTCTCCGAGGCTTATACGGAGGCCATCGAGGCGACCAAGCGCAGGGAGGGCCCGAGCCGACACACCCTCTCCCACCTGCAGCAGGCCACCGCCAACTCCCACTGCTGCGAGGCCATCCCCGGCTCCTGAAGTGTCGGCGGCCGCTCGCCGCAGTACATTTTTGACGTGGTCCGCGCCGCGGGCTAGCGCCATGATTTGAAGGAAGCCGCCGGATCTTCTGGTGCGGCGGCTCAATCCTGGTGATGGAAAATGGCCAGATAGCACTGTCTGTTCCTGCCGTCAGAAAGGTATGCAATGTTCCGTGACATGATGCGTGAGCCCTCAGCACTGGTGCTTATCGCAATGGTGGTAGCCGCGTTTTCAGGCGTTCCAGGCCTCTTCGTCAGAAGAGGTGCACTGGGGCAGCGTCTAGCTACAGCCGGTGCAGTCGTCTCCTCCGTGCTGGCGCTTCCGGCGCTGGTTTACATGCTGGTGACGGGTCAAAGTGCTCGTTACCTCGTCGAGTGGAACCTCCCCTTCGGGGCCTGCGAGATCGCCCTCGACCCGCTCTCATTATTCTTCCTCCTCCCGATTTTCCTCGTCTTCGCCGCCGGTTCGCTCTATGCCTGCGGCTACTGGCCTGCCGCTTCCCATCGCAGCACCGAACCATCCGTCACCTTCTTCTACGGTCTTCTCTCCGCCGCGATGGCCATGGTCGTCATGGCCCGCAACGGCGCGCTCTTCATGATTGCCTGGGAGGTCATGGCTCTGGCTGGATACTTCCTCCTGGTGACCGAACACGAGGAGGGCGAGGTCCGCAGCGCGGGGACGGTGTACCTGGTGGCCAGCCATATGGGAGCGGCCTCGCTGCTGGTTCTCTTTTCTCAATTAAGGCTTGCCACCGGCAGCTTCGTCTTCCCGATAACCGCTTCTCTGGGGGTAGCCGCCGGCACCGCCACCATCATCTTCATCACGGCACTTCTCGGCTTCGGCTCCAAGGCCGGCATCATGCCGCTGCACATCTGGCTCCCGTCGGCCCACGCCAACGCGCCCAGCCACGTCTCCGCCCTCCTTTCGGGGGTGATGCTGAAGATGGGGATCTACGGGATACTCCGGGTCCTTTCCTTCTTTCCCGGCCGTCCCCTGTGGTGGGGTGCCCTCCTCACCGCCGCCGGACTGGTCACCGCCCTCATGGGGATCTGCATCGCCTCGGCGCAGAAGGATATCAAGCGCCTCCTTGCCTACAGCAGCATCGAGAACCTCGGCATTATCGTAGCCGGCATCGGCGGGGCCATGGTCGGGCAGAGCACGGGGAACCCGCGGCTCGCTTACCTCGGGCTGGCCGGCGCCCTGTTTCACGTCTTGAACCACGGCCTCTTCAAACCCCTGCTCTTCTTCGGCGCGGGTAGCGTCATGCACGCCACCGGCACCCGGGACATGGACCTGATGGGTGGCTTGGGGAGAAGGATGCCCTGGAGCACCTCCCTCTCGGTTTGCGGCGCGGTTGCCATCTGCGGCCTCCCGCCGTTCAACGGCTTCGCCAGCGAATTCCTCCTCTACCTTGGCTTCTTCGGCGAGGCCCGCTCTCCCGAAGCCTACATGGCCCTCGGCGCGCCCATTCTGGCGCTGGTCGGAGGAGTGGCCGTCATCTCATTGGTGAAGCTCCTTGGCATCACCTTCCTGGGCGCGCCTCGCTCGCCCCGGGCCGCCAACTCGCACGAGTCGCCTGCGACCATGCTGATGCCGATGGCCGTTCTTGCCGGTTTGAGCCTCCTCGGCGGCCTGTGCCCGCAGCTCTTTCTCTCGCTCGTCAACCCCGTTACCGTGGCGCTGACCCCGGCAACTATGAGTTACCCCGGGCTCCCGGTCAGGGCGATCTGGTTCACCGTTTCCGGCGGGTCGCTCCTGGTCCTGGCCGGACTCCTTTTTCTCTATCTCAGGCGCAAACAGTCCCTCGTCTCTTCCGCCTCCGGCCCGACCTGGGGGTGCGGCTATCTCGCTCCGACTCCGCGCATGCAGTACACCGCCAGCTCCTTCGGGCTCCTCTTCGGCTCCCTTGCCACCCCGCTAATCAGGACCCGGATCCGGATGGCTGCGCTGGCAGGCGTCGCACCGGCAGTCAGGCATCTGACGTATAAACCAGAGGAGACCCTGTTGTACCGGATTATCATGCCGGTGCTGGAGGTGATCGGGATGGGGTTCGCATTCGTCAGGCGGCTCCAGCACGGCGAGGTGCAGATCTACATCCTCTACATCTTCGCGACCCTCTTCCTGCTCATGCTGTGGGTGAAGTAACGGCGAAGAGCCGAACAGCCGAACAGCCGAACAGCCTCACCACAGAGGTACACAGAGGGACCCAAGGAACACCACGAACACAGAAGGAACACAGGGGAAAGCAGAGGAAAGCAGAGGAAAGCAGAGGAAAGCAGAGGAAAGCAGAGGAAAGGCTTGTACTTCTCCCCCCCTTGACAAAGGGGGGCAGGGGGGATTGCCGTTTAGGAAGAAAAGCCGCCACCTGCTTCGTTTGTGGCACCTTCCCCCACCCCTGATCCCCTCCCTCAAGGGAAGGGGAAGTGGGACCATGGTGTGAAGTCCCCCTATACGAAGGGGGATTTAGGGGGATTTTGTTGTTGCCAAGGCAATCCCCCCCGGCCCCCCTTTGACAAGGGGGGAGCAAGACGCAAGGGGCGTTGAGACGAGTGGGGTAAGAGGTTTTCCTCTGTGTCCCTCTGTGCACCTCTGTGGTGAAGCCTCTAGCTTCTGTTTTTGTTTTTTGAAAACCTGACTGGCAACTTGAGCAATCAAACCTGGAGAAGGACATGATCGATACGCTCTTCCATGTGGTATTGGTCCTCGCCATGCCACCGCTATTACTCGGCGTCATCGGCAAGACCAAAGCGGCCTTCGCCGGCAGGGTAGGGGCTCCCTTCCTGCAACCATACTATGACCTCGGAAGGTTAATGAGGAAAGGGGTCGTCATAAGCGACACCACAACCTGGCTATTCAAGGCCGGTCCCGTGGTGACCCTTGCGGCAACCCTCTTCGCAGCCCTCCTGGTCCCTCTGGGGAGGCACTCCGCGCCGGTATCGTTCGAAGGGGACATGATCCTCTTCGCTTACCTTTTCGCCCTCGGACGCTTCTTCACCACCGTGGCCGCACTCGACACCGGCTCCAGCTTCGAGGGGATGGGGGCCGCCCGCGAGGTGACCTTCTCCTGCCTCGCCGAGCCGACCCTCTTCTTCGCCCTGATCACCCTCACCAGGCTTTCCGGCACCATGTCCCTCACCCCCATGCTGCAGCACGTCTCCCTGCATGCCTGGGTCGGGACCGGAGCCTCTTTGCTCCTTATGCTGGTGGGCCTCTTCGTGGTGCTCCTGGCGGAGAACTCCCGTATCCCCTTCGACGACCCCAACACCCATCTCGAACTGACCATGATCCACGAGGTGATGGTGCTCGATCACAGCGGCCCCTATTTCGGCTGCATCCTCTACGGCGCAGCCCTCAAGCTCTACCTCCTCGGGGCCCTTTTCACCAACATCGCCATTCCCTTCACTGGCGGCAATACCTTCGTCGACTGGGCAATGTTCGCCGTCTCCATGATCCTGCTGGCGGTGGGCATCGGTGTGGTCGAGTCGGTGATGGCGCGCCTGAGGCTGATCCGCGTGCCGCAACTCCTGGTGGCGGCCATGATACTGACCGCTTTCTCCCTCGTTCTGGTAGTGAGGTGACTTGATGAACTCATTGGCCGACCAACTCCTGGTACTCTGTCTCCTTTTGAACTTCGCCGTCCTCGGCACCAGCCGGCTCGCCTTCTCCGTCCGCGCCGTGGCCCTTCAGGGCGTGGTCCTGGGGGTCCTCCCGGCGCTGGTCCATCCCTTCTCGTGGCACCTCGTGCTGATCGTGGTCAGCATCATCGTGGTGAAGGGGGCGGTGATCCCCATCCTGATCATCAACGCCATCAAGAAGGCCGAGATCCAGCGGGAATTCGTCCCCTTCATCGGCTACATACCGTCGCTGGTGCTGGGCGCCGTTTTCACCTCGGTGGCCTTCATCTTCGCCTCGAAGCTCCCCCTGGCTCCCGAGCACGAGGGGCTCCTGTTCGTCCCGGCCTCCCTCGCCACTCTCATGTGCGGCTTCCTGGTTCTCATGGGGAGGCGCAAGGCGATCTCCCAGGTCATCGGCTACCTGCTGATGGAGAACGGCATCTTCGTCTTCGGCCTCCTCCTCGCCGACGCCATGCCGCTGATGGTCGAGGCCGGCGCGCTCCTCGACCTCCTGGTCGGCGTCTTCGTCATGGGGATCGTTATCAACCACATCAGCAGGGAGTTCTCGACCATCGACACCTCCAAACTGAGCGCTCTGCGAGAGGGATAAAGTATGATTTGGGCCATTACTCTGCTGCCGCTTCTGGGAGCCCTCATTGCCTGGTTCGTTCCCGACAACAGGAGGCGATCCTTCGTCCTGCCGGTCTTCGGGGCGGCGCACCTGGTCATGACCGTGGCGCTCCTTGTCGACACCCCGCCACCTTCGCCCGCGGGGTGGATCTATCTCGACTCCCTGGGCAAGCTGACCCTGCTGTGCAACAGCGTCCTCTTCACGGTCTGCTCGGCCTACGCCGTGGGCTACCTGAGCTACCGCAGGAAAAGGCCCAACCGCATCCTCTGCCTGGCGTTCCTGGTATGCCTGTCGGCCATGACGCTGGTGACCGTCTCGCAGCACCTGGGGCTCCTCTGGATCGCCCTGGAGGCGACGACCCTGACCATGGCCCCGCTGGTCTACTTCAACCGGAACGCCCGTTCCATCGAGGCGACCTGGAAGTATCTCCTGATCTGCTCGGTCGGCATCGCCATCGCCCTTCTGGGGCTCTTCTTCCTGGCCTATTCGACCATCGTCGCCAAGCAGGAGATCTCGCTGCTGCTGGGCTCGCTGATCTCCGACGCCCCCCGCCTGCACGCCGGCTGGCGCCATGCCGCCTTCATCTTCCTGCTGGTCGGCTTCGGATCCAAGATGGGCCTGGCCCCCCTCCATACCTGGAAGCCCGACGCCTACGGCGAGGCCCCGGGCCTCGTCGGCGCCCTTTTGGCCGGAGGGCTGGTCAACTGCGCTCTGCTCGCGCTATTGCGGGTTTACCAGATCGCTGCCGCCTCGACCGAAGGTGCGATGTTCCAGCAGGTGCTCCTCGTGATGGGGCTCATATCCATGGCCTTCGCCGCCATCTTCATGGCCAAGCAGAGCGACTTCAAGAGGATGCTCGCCTACTCCAGCGTCGAGCATGTCGGGATCATCGCCGTGGCCTTGGGGCTCGGGCGTGCCGCGCTTCTGGGGGCACTGCTCCACATGATCAACAACGCCCTCACCAAGGGGGTCCTCTTCCTCTCCTGCGGCAACATCCACCGGGCCTATAACAGCAAGAGCACCCAGTTCGTGCGCGGAGCCCTGAAGCGGACGCCGTGGTCGGGCGCGCTCTTTCTCGCAGCCTTCCTGGCCATCACCGGCTCGCCGCCCTTCGCCCCCTTCGTCAGCGAGTTCATGATCGTGAGCTCCGCCTTCGTGCAGGGGAACCCGTGGACCGGGGGACTCTTTCTCCTTTTCCTCGCCATGATCTTCATCGGCATGGCCTCGACGGTGCTGCCGGTGGTGATGGGCAGGACCCCAGACGACATGGAAAGGATGCCCTACCGTGACACTGCTCCCACAGTGCTGCCGCCGCTACTTCTCATGTGCGTGGTGCTGATGCTGGGGCTCTGGATACCGGCGCCGTTGCTGGCCCTCCTGCATGACGCCGCAGCTCTTCTGGGAGGTGGGAAATGAGTCGCAGGTACCATCTCACACAGAACGGCGGCGCGGTTCCACGTCGCGAGATTCCCGTTCTTTCCAACGAGGAGTTCATGGAGGAGCTCGTTGCCGGGATCGGTGAAGGCTGGCGGGTGGTCTCCTATTTCGGCGCCAGCGAGGGAGATGCCCTCAAGCTCTATTGCCTCCTCTCCTACAAGATGGACGCGATCCTGGGAGTGATGAGCACGCAGGTCACCACGTCATCGATTCCGTCCCTGGTGCAGTACGCCCCCCAGGTGCATCTCTTCGAGCGGGAGATCGCGGAGCAGTTCGGGGTCGTATTCGAGGGGCATCCGTGGCCGAAGCCGGTGCGCTTCGAGGCACCGTTCGCTTCACCGCCGGGTGCTCCACCGAGGAAACCCGAGACCATCGGCATCATGGACTTTTACCAGGTGCAGGGAGAAGAGGTACATGAGGTGGCGGTGGGACCGGTCCACGCGGGGATCATCGAGCCGGGGCATTTCCGGTTCCAGTGCTTCGGCGAGGAGGTGATGCACCTCGAGATCTCGCTGGGCTACCAGCACCGAGGTATCGAGCGCACCGTACTCGGGCCGCTCACCACGAAGACGCGCAAGCAGATGGAGACCGTTGCCGGAGATACCACCATCGGCCACGGCACCGCGTATGCCATGGTCGTCGAGGGGCTCACCGGTGCCCGCGTGCCCGCCCGGGCCCAGGCCATTCGGGGTATCGCGCTGGAACTTGAGCGCCTTGCCAACCACACCGGCGACCTGGGTGCCATCTCCGGCGATGTCGGCTATCTGCCCACCGCCTCCTTTTGCGGCCGGATCAGGGGTGAATTCCTGAACCTCACCGCCGAGATTTGCGGCAGCCGTTTCGGGCGGGATCTGGTCATACCGGGCGGAGTGGTTTTCGATGTCGGGCCGGAACTGGCAGGGAAGATGGCGAAGCGGGTCGCGGTGGCGCGGGACGAGGTCACCAATGCCGTAGACCTCTTGTGGGAGACCCCTTCCGTGATGGCCAGGCTTGAAGGGACCGGCGTAGTGACCGAGCAGACAGCCTTGGAAATAGGGATGGTGGGACCAGCGGCCAGGGCCAGCGGGCTCAACCGTGACATCCGTCGCGACCACCCCTTCGGGATCTACAGCATGAGCCATATTCCGGTCGAGACCGGCAGGGCAGGGGACGTCTATGCACGGACCCTGGTGCGCTGGCTGGAGATGGAGAAGTCGCTGGAGTTCATAGAGGAACAGTTGGCCCAGTTGCCGGGAGTGGCGACGCAGTACCCAGTCGGCCCTGTCGCCGGGGAGACCTTGGCGGTGGCGCTGACCGAAGGTTGGCGAGGCGAGATCTGCCATGTCGCCCTGACCGACGAGAAGGGCCACTTCGAGCGCTACAAGATCACCGACCCCTCGTTCCACAACTGGACCGGTCTGGCCATGGCGTTGCGAGGAGGGCAGATTTCCGACTTCCCGTTGTGCAACAAAAGCTTCAACCTCTCCTACTGCGGCTTCGACTTGTAGGTAACGGCTGAAGTGGAGGGTAGGGGGATGCTGCGAAAGTTCATCTTCAGCGATGACCGCCAGCGTTACGTCCCCCCCTTTAACGAAGGGGGGACAGGGGGGATTTGCACTAAACGTCGAGTCCCAGCAAGCGCTCACCCTTTAGCAACGAACGCCGGCGTTACGTCCCCCCCTTTAACGAAGGGGGGACAGGGGGGATTTGCAGTAAAAGTCGCAACCACCAGCGCATGTTGAAGTACCCGCGGCTGCCCCCCGACCCGAAGCAAAATGAAGGGTAATACAGGAGTCCCGTCATGATAAAAGCCATCCTTGCCCGCATCAAGCAAGGCCATCGCACCACCAGCTATCCGGAAAAACCGATGGCCCTTCCAGAGCGGTTCCGGGGCTATCCCGAATTCTACCGGACCGCTTGCCCGTCCGGTTGCCGTCTCTGTGCCGACGCCTGCCCGGTGGGGGCGATAAAATGCGGGCCCGAGTACTCCGTTGACCTCGGCAAATGCCTCTTCTGTCCCGACTGCGCCGACGCCTGCCCGCAAGGTTCCATGTCCCACAGCACCGATCACCGGCTCGCGGCAAATCGGCGGGAAGACATGATTGTGAGGCAAGGTGATGAGCGTCGCCTGGCGCAGGCATTGGAGGCGAAGATGCTCTCCCTCTTCGGCCGCTCCTTGAAATTCCGCTCCGTGGTCGCCGGCGGCTGCAACGGCTGTGAAGCCGATACCAACGTCCTTTCCACCATAGGCTGGGACATCGGACGTTTCGGCCTTCAATTCGTAGCCTCTCCCCGGCATGCCGACGGCCTGTGGATCACCGGCCCGGTGACCAATAATATGCGGGAAGCTCTGATGCTGACCTATGAAGCTATACCCGCGCCGAAGATTGTGGTAGCCTGTGGCGCCTGTGCCATAAACGGAGGGCCTTTCATCGGCTCACCCGACCACAACGACGGCGTCGGCGACCTCCTCCCCGTCGATCTCTACATACCCGGCTGTCCACCGCACCCCCTGACGATCCTGGACGGGCTGCTGAGGCTGCTAAACAAGATCGACGGAGAGTAACTCCCCCTTTGGAAAAGGGGGGCAGGGGGAATTTAGCCCCGGTTGCCATAAAGTGGAGTAGTGCCCTAGGTCTGCGCCATCGGAGAACCCACCAAAAACTTCAGTGAGAGGATATATGAAAGGTAACAGTCTCATCGAGTCCATCGGCTCAACCCCCATTGTTGAAATAAACTCCCTGTGCAACCGTGGCGTTCGCATCGTGGCCAAGCTGGAGGGGAACAACCCCGGCGGCTCCGTCAAGGACCGTCCTGCCCGGGAGATGATCCTCGCCGCCGAGGCTAGTGGCGAGTTGACGCAGGACAAGGTGATCCTGGAGCCTACCTCCGGCAACACCGGGATAGCCCTGGCGATGATCGCCGCAGCGCGCGGGTACCGGATAAAGCTGGTCATGCCTGCCTGCGTCAGCATGGAGCGGCGCAGCGTCCTGGAGGCTTACGGAGCCGAGATCGTCCTTTCCCCGGGGTGCGAGGCAACCGATGGCGCCATCCGTCTGGCCCACAAGATCCTTGCCGAGGACCCGGAAACGTACTACATGCCCAACCAGTACTCCAACCCCAACAACGTGCTGGCGCATTACAAGACGACCGGCCCCGAGATCTGGGAGCAGACCGAAGGGAAGATCACCCACTTCGTGGCCGGCATCGGGACCAGCGGCACCGTCATGGGCGTGTCGAAGTACTTCCGGGAGAAGAAGCCCGACGTCCAGATCGTGGCTGTCGAGCCGATATTGGGGCACAAGATACAGGGGTTGAAGAACATGGAGGAGGCCATAGTCCCCGCCATATATGACCCGAAGGCGTACGACCGGAAGATAGTGATAGAGGACGATCCCGCCTTCGAGACCGCCAGGATGTTAGCCAACCATCACGGCATCTTCTGCGGCATGTCCGGGGGCGCCGCCGTCGCCGCCGCCCTCAAGCTCTCCTCGGAACTGGAATCCGG
>NZ_JBXKJL010000131.1:0-2861 GCF_056994735.1 Geomonas sp. | reverse complement strand
CGGATAAAGGTCCTGCCACGGTCGACGAGGCCGGGACAGGGGAAGAAAAACGTTGTCTTCGCCCGGTGGAAGTGATAAAAACTTCCGTTTAGGAAAATTGCGGGGTTGTCCATGGGCTACAGGGATTTACGCGGCTTTCTCGCCAGGCTCGAGGCCTCGGGCGAGCTCCACCGGGTGGACGCGGTGGTCGACCCTCTCCTCGAGATTGCGGCGATCACCGACCGGCAGAGCAAGGCCGCCGGTGGGGGCAAGGCGCTGCTGTTCCGGCGGGTCAAGGGAAGCGTTTTTCCGGTAGCCACCAACCTCTTCGGTTCGTCTGCACGGATGGCCGCAGCGCTCGGGGTTGAAGAACTCCACGATCTCTCCGCCCGCATGGAGGAGCTTCTCGCCTCTCCACAGAGCGCGCCGCCTCCGGTGTGGGTTGAAAAGGCCCCGTCCCAGGAGGTGGTGCAGGGGGATCCGGACCTCGGCGGCTACCCCTTCCTCATGAGCTGGCCCCGTGACGGGGGGCGTTTCATCACCCTGCCGCTGGTCTTCACCAGGGATCCCGAGACCGGAGCCGACAATTGCGGGATGTACCGGGTCCGGCTCTTTGATGACTCAACCGCCGGGATCCGCTGGAAGGCAGGGAGCGGCGGCAACAGCCATTTCCGGAAGTATGCGGCGCATGGCGCCAGGATGCCGGTGGCCATCGCCGTCGGAGGAAGCCCGGCCCTGACACTTGCCGCCTCGCTCCCCCTGCCGGAACCCTTTGACGAGCTTTCTTTTGCCGGGTTTCTTATGGGCGAACCGGTCGAGATGGTGCGCTGTCTGACCTCCGAACTGGGCGTTCCGGCCCATGCGGAGCTGGTGATCGAGGGGTACATAGAACCGGGCGAGACGCGTCCGGAGGGTCGATTCGGCAATCACACCGGTGCCTACGACCAGGGCGAAGAGGTACCCGTCCTCAGGGTCACCCGCATCACCCACCGCTCCGACCTCATCTGCCCCGCCACGATCGTCGGGCCTCCCCCCATGGAGGACTGCTACCTGGCCAAGGCCGCCGAGCGGCTCCTCTTGCCCTTGAGCAGGAGGCAGTGCCCGGAGATAGTCGACATCACCATGCCGATGGAGGGTATCTTCCACGGCTGCGCGGTGGTCTCCATCAGGAAGACCGCCCCCGGACAGGGGCGCCGCGTGCTGGAATCGTTGCGGCAAAGCGGGTGGCTCAGGAGGGGCAAAGTGATAGTCGTGGTCGACGCCACCGACTCGCATGAGGGCCTCGGGCACTCCTTCTGGCAAGCCGTCAACGCGACGAGGTTCCCGGAAGACCTGCTGGTCAGCGACGGCTGCCTCGGCGTCGACGCCACCCGGAAGCTCCCCGAAGAAGGGGGCGCCGTCTTCGAGGAATTGAGACAGGATCAATCCGTCAGCGCCATGGTCGAAAGGCGCTGGCGTGAGTATGGCTTTCCCTGAGAGGGAAAGCGGAAAGGTCGATATGAGCAGTCAGGCAGGAGTAGAGATGACGCTTTACGCCAGGGTTCGGGTCTTCCTGGAGATGATAAAGTTTTCCCACACGATTTTCGCCCTCCCCTTTGCCTTCACCGGCGCGCTTTTGGCCGGTCGCGGTCTGCCGAGCCTCTCCCAGGCCGGCTGGATCGTCCTCGCCATGGCCGGAGCGCGCACCGCAGCCATGGGACTGAACCGCGTCATCGACGCCGAAATCGACGGCCGGAACCCGCGCACCAGGGGGCGCGCCATTCCCGCAGGGCTTCTCGGACGCGGCGTGGTGCTGGTCTTCATCGCCCTTTCCATACTCCTCATGCTCTTCGCCGCCCGGATGCTGAACCCGCTCTGCCTCTACCTTTCCCCGCTGGCGCTCGGCTTCATCCTGCTCTATTCCTACTGCAAGCGCTTCACCTCGCTGGCCCACGTGGTCCTCGGCATCTGCCTCTCCGGTGCGCCCCTCGGTGCCTGGATCGCCATCCGCGGGCAGGCCGAGCTTCCGGCCTTTCTCCTGGCCCTCGCCGTGATGTTCTGGGTGGCCGGTTTCGACATCCTCTACGCGTTGCAGGATCTCGACTTCGACAAGAGGAGCGGGCTACACTCGATTCCGGTCAGGCTCGGTGTCACGGGCTCGCTCTGGACCGCCAGGATTTTCCACGTCGCAGCCTGCGGCTTCCTCTGCGCGGTTTATCTCGTCATGCATCTCGGGCCCTTCTACCTGGCAGGCTGCGTCGCCACCTGCGCGATGCTCCTCTACGAGCATTGGCTGCTGCGGGGGGGCGACCTGGAGCGGCTTGACGCCGCGTTCTTCAACATGAACGGCTACATAAGCCTCACCGTCTTCTTCGCCACCCTGCTTGACACCCTCAAAGGGGGCCTGGCGTGAAGGACCGGCATTTCGCCCTGGCCATAACCGGCGCATCGGGTGCCGTCTATGGGCTGAGGGTGGCCGAAGAGCTGCTGCGGGCGGGTCACCGCGTCAGCATGATGATAAGCGGGGCCGGTTTTGCCGTGCTGAAGGAAGAGTGCGGCCTCGACTGGAGCGGCCGGCAGGATGACCTCGCCGCCATCCTCGCCTCCCGCTTCAACAGCGACCCCGATGCGATCCGTTACTACCGGGAGGATGATTTCTTTTCCCCCATCGCCAGCGGGTCTTCTGCTCCCGAGGCCATGGTCGTGGTTCCGTGTTCGATGGGGACCCTCTCCCGGATCAGCTGCGGCAACTCCGGAAACCTTCTCGAGCGGGCGGCGGACGTGATGCTCAAGGAGGGGCGTCCGTTGGTGCTGGTGCCGCGGGAAACACCGCTGAACGCCATCCACCTGGAGAACATGCTGAAGCTCGCGCGCCTGGGGGTACGGATGGTTCCAGCCATGCC